>DASTEU010000352.1:0-7073 GCA_035709325.1 Candidatus Limnocylindrales bacterium
GGGTCGCACATCGTCGACGTCGACGTCGAGCGCGTCGACTTCTCCGAGCGGCCCTTCCGAATCTGGGCCCGCGGCGTCGAGTACCGCGGCGAGGCCGTCATCGTCGCGACCGGGGCGTCGGCCCTGTGGCTCGGGCTCGAGAGCGAGACGCGCCTGCGCGGCCGCGGCGTCAGCGCGTGCGCGACCTGCGATGGGTTCTTCTTCCGCGACAAGGAGATCGCGGTCGTCGGCGGCGGCGACACGGCCCTCGAGGAGGCAACGTTCCTGACCCGCTTCGCCTCGAAGGTCCACCTGCTCCACCGCCGCGACGCGTTCCGGGCGAGCAAGATCATGGTCGACCGGGCGAAGGCCCACCCGAAGATCGAGATCCATACGAACACCGCCGTGGATGAGGTCCTCGGCTCGGCGAAGGTCGCCGGGTTGCGGCTCCGCGACACGACATCCGGCGCGACGCGCGAGGTCCCGATGGAGGGCCTGTTCGTCGCGATCGGCTACAAGCCGAACACCGACGTCTTTCGCGAGTGGCTCGACATCGACGAGAAGGGCTACCTCGTCGTCCACGACGAAACCGGCTCGAAGGTCGACGGCGTGTTCATCGCCGGCGACGTCCACGACCACCGCTACCGCCAGGCCGTGACCGCGGCCGCCGACGGCTGCAAGGCCGCGATCGACGCCGAGCGCTGGCTCGAGTCCCAGGGCATCACCGAGGCGGCAACCGCGACGGCCTGGTAGGCCTCCCTCCCGCCCCCCTGCCCCGTTCGCCGTCCCGCTCCCCTTCACCCCCCCTTTGCCGTCGCGCCCCATTTTGCCCATCGCGCCCCGGTTCCACGGCTCGGCGAAACTTCACCGCCATTCCTTATGACCGTGGGTGCATCAGAGATGCCGCGAACTCGACGGCCGACCAGATGACCGCGCCCGAGCCCACCAGCCTCCGCCCTCCGGCCCTCCGGCCCACCGGCCCTCGGGCCCTCCGGCCCTCCTCCTCCGAAAACTTCACTGCCATTCCTTATGACCGTGGGTGCATCACTCCGACGGTCGTGAGCGGCGGCGCTCGTTCAGCTCCCCTGCTCGACTTCCGACCCTTCCGGATCGACTTCCGACCCTTCCGGATCGACTTCCAGACTCTCAATGTCGACCTCCGATCCCGATGACTGTGGGTGCATCAAGGCGTCGGCGGAAGGGGCGGGCGGCGCGGCAGGCGCGTAGGCGGACGGCACACGCCAGCCGGCCCTCAGGACGAGCGCAATCCGCCCGAGCTTCCACAACCGCATGTTTGTGAGGCGGCCGTTTTCGAGTCGGGAGATCGTCGTCTGGTCGATGTCGGTCGCGCGCTCGAGCTGGCGCTGGGTCATACCGACGACATAGCGAGCGTCCTTGAAGAGCCGGCCGAGGAATTCGAGGCTGGCGACGTCCTCGGGCCACATGAGCCGGCCATTGGGCATCATGATGCGACGGTCGCCGAACGGGTCATTCATGCGGCGATCCAATCACATGCCGCTTACCTGGCGATAAACGCACTCTCACCTGGCGCATACCGCCGCGCTCCGGGGCCCGGTGTATGCAACCACGGTCATCAGGAACGGAAGTGGCTTTCCGTTCGTGTGCCGTGCCACGTCAGGCGGGCGGGCACGGGGCACGCGGTGTATGCAACCACAGT
This sequence comes from Candidatus Limnocylindrales bacterium, assembly GCA_035709325.1. Taxonomy (GTDB): domain Bacteria; phylum Chloroflexota; class Limnocylindria; order Limnocylindrales; family CSP1-4; genus CF-46. The sequence goes on from DASTEU010000352.1 coordinate 1,658, forward strand.
CATAAGGAACCGAGGTGAGTTTTCCGCCGGCATGCGTGGACGGCGTTCTTGGGGGCGGGCTTGCAGGAGCGGGCCGGCCGGCACGGGCAGGCGGGCCGGCACGGCGGTCGGGCCGGCGGGGCGCGCGGGCCGGCGGGGCGCGCGGTGGTCGCGGCGGGCCCGGGGCGGTCGAAACGCCCATACTCGCTTGCAGAATGCAACCATCCACGGGGCGTGATAGCGTCCGGGGGATGAGTGGACGAGGCGGGGGATTCGGGCGGGTCGGGACGGCGTCGGGCGGTGTGGCGAGCGGCCGCGGCCGCATGGGCGGGTTCGGGGCGGCCGGTCCGGTCGACCCGGTGCCGCCGGAGCGGCGAGGGCGAACGATCCGGCGGATCGTCGGCTTCTTCAAGCCCTACAAGGCGCAGGTCGCAGTGGTCCTGGTGGCGATCCTGCTGACGAGCTTCATCGGCCTGGTCAACCCGATCCTCCTCAAGCTCCTCATCGACGAGGCGATCCCGAAGCTCGACTTCGGCCTGTTGAACCTCTTCGTCGGGCTGATGATCGTCCTGCCGATCGTGTCGGGGATCATCGGCGTCGGTCAGAGCTATCTGAACAACATCATCGGCCAGAGCGTCATGCACGACCTCCGGACCGAGCTATACGCCCACCTCCAGAAGATGCCGCTCCGCTTCTTCACGGAGACCCGGACCGGCGAAATCCAGAGCCGGCTCGCGAACGACGTCGGGGGCATCCAGTCGGTCGTCACCGACACGGCGGCCTCGGTCACGAGCAACATCGCGATCGCCCTCAGCACGATCATCGCGATGTTCGTCATCGACTGGCGGCTGACCGTCCTCAGCCTCGGCCTGCTGCCGTTCTTCATGTATCTGACGTTCCGGGTGGGGAAGGTCAACCGGGAGGTCCGCGGCGAGACCCAGAAGTCGCTCGCCGAGATGTCCGCCGTGACCGAGGAGACGCTCTCGGTCTCGGGCATGCTCCTGTCGAAGACGTTCGGTCAGCAGCGGGCCGCGATCGGCCGATTCAGCAAGCTGAACCGCGAGCTCGCCCGGCTCCAGGTCAGGCAGGCGATGGTCGGGCGCTGGTTCTTCATGATCATCGGCACGATCTTCTCGATCACGCCGGCCTTCGTGTACTGGCTAGCCGGTTATCTCGCGATCCAGGGCGACCCGACGGCGCCGACGATCGGCGACATCGTCGCCTTCACGACCCTCCAGACGCGGCTCTTCTTCCCACTCGGCCAGCTGCTCAACGTCCAGGTCGAGATCCAGGGGGCGCTGGCCCTCTTCGATCGGATCTTCGAGTACCTCGAGATGGATCCCGAGATCGTCGACGCGCCCGACGCGGTCGCGCTCGACCCGGCGACGGTTCGCGGCCGCGTCCGCTTCCGCGGCGTCTCCTTCCGCTATCCCGCCCGGTCCGTTCCGATCGCGACCGCGGACGAGGACCGGGACGGCTCGGGCGAGGGCGACGGCCGAACGACCGGCGCCCGCGAAGCACCGGCCGAGGCACCCGCCGAGGCGCCGGCCGACGTCCCCGCGATCCAGATGACCCGACCGTTCGGGCTCGAGGGGATCGACTTCGAGGTCGAAGCCGGCGAGCTCATCGCCCTCGTCGGGCCGTCCGGGTCAGGCAAGACGACGACGACGTACCTCGTCCCCCGGCTTTACGACGTCGACGCGGGCTCGGTCGAGATCGACGGCCATGACGTCCGCTCGGTGACCCTCCAGAGCCTCGGCGACGTCATCGGCTTCGTGACCCAGGAGACGTACCTCTTCCACGACACGATTCGGGCGAACCTCCTGTACGCCAAGCCCGATGCGACCGAGGCCGAGCTCGAGACCGCGACACGCGCGGCGGCGATCCACCCGCGAATCGCGGAGCTCCCCGACGGCTACGACACGGTCGTCGGCGAACGCGGCTACAAGCTGTCGGGCGGCGAGAAGCAGCGGATCGCGATCGCCCGGGTCCTGCTCAAGGACCCCCGCATCCTGATCCTCGACGAGGCGACGTCGGCTCTCGACACCGTGTCGGAGCGGCTGATCCAGGCTGCGCTGGAGCGGCTGATGGAGGGTCGGACGACGATCGCGATCGCCCACCGCCTCTCGACGATCCTGCGGGCCGACAAGATCCTCGTCTACGCGCGCGGCCGCATCGTCGAGCGTGGGACCCACGCCGAGCTCATCGCGATCGGCGGCCTCTACGCCCGCCTGTACCGCGAGCAGTTCCTCCCCGACGCCCACGAGACGGCGCCCGGAGCGGAGGGCGGCCCCGAGGCAGCCGCCGCGACCGGCACCGTCGAGGCGACCGCGTGAACGTCCGAACCGGCGAGCTGCGCTACGACTTCGCGGGCGACCGGTTCACGACCACGACCGGCAGCGGCCGCTCGATCGTCTTCGGCGACGACGCCGCCGCCGGCGAGCACTCCCCCGTCGAGATGGTCGTCATCGCCCTCGCCGCGTGCAGCGCGATGGACGTGATCTCGATCCTCCAGAAGAAGCGCCAGGTCCTCGATGAATACCGGATCGAGGTCCGGGCCGAGCAGCGCGACGAGTATCCCCAGGTGCTCACGCGGGTCGAGGTGACCCACATCGTCGAGGGCACCGTGGTCCTCGAGCAGGCGGTCCGGCGTGCGGTCGAGCTGTCGGCGACGAAGTACTGCCCGGTGAGCGCGATGCTCGCCTCGGGCGAGACGGAGATCCATCACCGGTTCCGGCTGCGCTGCACGGGCCTCGAGCCGAAGGAGGCCGAGGGCGAGGTCGTCGTCACCGGACCCTTCCGGCCGCCGGCGATCGTGGACTGAGCCGGCCGCCTACCGCTTCCGGCGAGCTACCCCTTGCGGCGAGCTACCGCTTCCTGGCGAGGGCCAGCCCGTCGGCGACCGGCAGCATCGCGAGATCGACCCGCTCGTCGGTCGCGAGGCGGTCGTTGAGGCGGCGGACGCCGACGGTGTCGAGATCGGTCTCGGCGGGGTCGATCACCGCACCGCCCCACAGGACGTTGTCGTAGACGACGAGCCCGCCGCTCCGGAGCAGGCGCAGGATCCGCTCGTGGTAATCGGGATACTCGCGCTTCGAGGCGTCGACGAACGCGAAGTCGAACGTCCCGGCGGCGCCTTCGTCGAGGAGCGCGTCGAGCGACTCGAGCGCCGGCCCGAGGCGCAGCTCGACGCGATCGGCCACGCCGGCCTCGGCCCAGTAGCGGCGCGCGACCGACGTCCACTCCTCCGACATGTCGCAGCAGACGAGCCGGCCGTCGGGCGGCAGCGCCAGCGCGACGCTCAGCGAGGAGTAGCCGGTGAACGTCCCGAGCTCGAGGCAACGCCGCGCGCCCATGAGCCGGACGAGCATCGCGAGGAAGGCGCCCTGCTCCGGCGGGATCTGCATGTTGGCTTCAGGGATCGAGGAGGTTTCGTCGCGGAGCCGGGCGAGGAGCTCGGATTCGCGCACGCCATGCTCGACGAGGTAGGCGATGAGTTCGGGCGAGAGGCCCTGCGAGGTGGACGCCATGGGTCACACGATACCAACGATGGCGACGCGGCGAACCGCCGGCGCGGGGGTGTTGCGGCGGTGCGCGCGGTCGCGGTGGCCCCGGCGGGAGGGAGCCTACCGGTAGCGGATCGCGACCGACTCGATCGCCGGCTCGCGGACGTCGCGCGACCAGAGCGAGGTCACGACCGCCGGCACCCACCAGCGCAGGAAGTAGAGCCGGCAGCCGAGGCAGTAGCCGGTCACGGCGAGGACCCCCTGGAGCCCGGCGACGCCGAGGGCGAGGGCCCAGCCGACGGCCGCCGCACCGAACGCGAAGGCGGCGAGCGACGCGATCAGGGCGACGCTGCCGAGCGTCTGGGCGAAGCGCGGCGGGTACTCGTGCTCGGGCTCGATCCGGCCGAGCCGGGCGACGCGGACGATCCGCCGCCAGATCGCCCCGTAGATCGAATAACGCAATCCGAACGCGGCGCTTGTCCCGATCGACAGCAGCGCGAGGATGACGCCCGGCAGCCAGCCGGCCGCGAACGAGCCGACGAGCAGCAGCGCCGAGAGCCCGGCGCCGAACCGGTGCCCCCGCGGGTCGATCATCCGACCCGGCGGCAGGGCGGCGGCGGCTTCGGCGGGAATGGCGCTCGGCATCGATCGGGCTCCTTCATTGTGGATGCGGGAGGTCTACGATACCCGAATGTCTACTAGCTTACTAGAGGTTACCGAACTGAAACCCTCAAGCGTCCCCGAGCCCGGGGGGCGGACGGCCGTCGCGGCGGTCGCGGCGACGACGGGTCTTGCATGAATATGCAGCGCACGTGTATCCTCATGCGGTCATGACGGCGGCCCGACCGATCGACCCAACCTCGAGGCGACCCCCGGCGAGGGGTCTCGTGCGCCCGTGAGCGCGGGTCTCGAGGCGGCGGGGTCGGTCGCGACGGACCGCCGGCCTGGCTCCGGGCAAAGGATCCGGGTCGGGATCGTCGGGGCGACCGGCTATGTCGGGGCGGAGCTCGTCCGGCTGCTCGCCCGCCATCCCGAGGTCGAGATCGTCGGCCTCCAGGCCCGCGGCCGCGAGGACCAGCCGATCGGCGCGACGCATGCCCACCTCTCGACGACCGGCCTGAGCGTCGACGACGTGATGCCCGACGCCGGCGCGGTCTTCCTGGCCCTGCCCCACGGCACGGCCGCCTCGCTCGTGCCCTCGATCGCCGCGGGCGGCACGACCGTCGTCGACCTCGGGCCCGACTTCCGGCTGCGCGACCCGGCCGACTACCCGACCTGGTACGGCTTCGAGCACCCGACGCCCGAGCTGCTCGACGACGCGGTCTACGGCCTGCCGGAGCTGCACCGGGCCGAGCTGACCGCGCTCCGGACCGCGCCGCGGGCGATCGTCGGCGCACCGGGCTGCTACCCGACGGCGACGCTCCTCGCCCTGGCTCCGCTCGCCCGGGCCGGCCTCATCGCCGATCTCGTCGTCGACGCGAAGAGCGGCGTGTCCGGCGCGGGTCGCGACCCGAAGCCCGAGATGATGTTCGGCGAGGTCAACGAGAGCGTGAAGGCGTACGGGACCTCCGGTCACCGTCACGTGGCCGAGATCGAGCAGGAGCTCGCCTGGCTCGGGGCGACGGTCGGCGTCGAGAACGCGGGGGCAGCGGCCGTCGACTTCCTGCCGCATCTCATCCCGATGAGCCGCGGAATCCTGGCCGCGTGCCACGTTCGCCCGTCCCGTGCGGTGACCCAGCCAGAGCTCGACCGTCTCTACGCCGACGCCTACGCCGACGAGCCGTTCGTCACGGTCGTCGACGCGGCGCCCGCCACGAAACAGGTCACCGGCAGCAACCACGCCCGCGTCTTCGTCTCGCACGACCCGCGCACCGAGCGGATCCTCGCGATCGGCGTCGTCGACAACCTCGTGAAGGGCGCCGCCGGCCAGG
>DASTEU010000353.1:0-4415 GCA_035709325.1 Candidatus Limnocylindrales bacterium
CCGCCCATCTGCACTGCCCCCCACGCCACCGATTCGCGCGCTGGTGCCGCGAATCACGTTGCCGGGCGACACCGCGGCGGGGGCACTTCGGGACTGTTCACCTTGGGGCTGTCACCGAGCGGTCCCCGGCGGGGCTCAGTACGGGTCCCGGTGGCGCATCCGGGCAAGGCCGACGAGGACGCTCGACGCGAGGAGCGCGAGCAGGGCTCCGGCCAGGATCGGGCGGCCCTCGCCCGTGAGCAGGAAGGTCGGGTCGATCGCCGGGAGGCGGGTCACGAGGAGCGCGAGCAGGATGATCGCGATCAGGGCGACGCCGGTCCGGACGATCCGGCGCTGGACGCGGGCGCGCCGAGCGCCGCGACCGTCGTCCCAGAAGGGGTCCGGACGTCGGGAAAGGAAGCTGGGCACGGGTGGGTCCTCCGGTCGCTGGGCTGGACTCGGCAGCGGCTCCATCCTCCTGCCGCCGGCCTGCGAGTCCAATCCCCCGATCCGACCAGGGACCCCACCCGAATGTCCCGGACCGCCTCACGCACATGCGTGAGCGGTGCGCGCATGCACCGGCCGGTCGCGTCGCCCCCGCCCGCGGCGGCACGAGATCAGCGACCGGTCGCGACGTCCGCCATCGACGGGATGATCTCCCGGCCGTACGTCTCGAGGACCGCTTCCTCGTCGCCGTTCATCAGGTAGATGTTGAACTGGTCGACTCCGGCGTCGGCCAGCTCGCGGAGCTTGGCCAGGTGGTCGTCGACCGAGCCGAGGACGCAGAACCGGTCGGTGACCTCGTCGCCGACGAAACCGGCGTTCGCCGAACCCACCTCGGCATGATGGAGATAGTCGTAGCCTGCCCGGTCGCGGATGTAACCGGTCAGCGATTCGGGCAGCTGCTCGCGGGGGTACTTGTTGACGAGATCGACGACGTGGTTGCTCACGAGGGCCGGGAACCAGCGGGTCCGCTCCCGGCAGAGCTCGCGATCGCCGACGTGGGCCGGCGCGGCCGCCTGGACCTTGACGCTGCCGGCCGGCCGGCCGGCAGCGGCTTCGGCCTCTCGGACCTGGCCGACGAACCAGCGGATGAGGTCAGGATCGGCGAGTTGGAGGATGACGCCATCGGCGACCCGGCCGGTCATCGCGAGGGCCATCGGGCCGTACCCGGCGACCCAGACCGGCAACGTCCAGCTGCCCGTCCAGGTCAGCCGCAGCTCGGTGCCCTCGTAGTCGACCGGGCGGCCCTCGACGAGCGCCTTGATGACCTTGATGGACTCCTCGAGGGTGGCCATGGTCGTCGGCGGCTTGCCGAGGACCCGGCGGGCCGAATCGCCCCGGCCGATGCCGAGATTCATCCGGCCGCCGGACAGCTCGTTGAGGACGGCCAGCGTGGACGCGGTGACCGACGGCTCGCGGGTCGCCGGATTCGTCACGCACGTGCCGAGCCGCAGCCGCTCGGTGGCCTGGGCCATGAGCGTCAGGAGGACGTACGGCTCGCGCCACAGGACGTGGGAATCGAAGAGCCAGCCGTGGGCGAACCCGGCGTCCTCGGCCTGGCGGGTCAGGGCGAGCGTGCGCTCGATCGTGTGCTCGGGTTTGAGCGTGAATCCGAACTGCATCAGGGTTCCCTTCGGGGCGGAGGGTACACCGTCCGGTCAGGGCGAATCGAATGGGGCGGCCGACGCTGCCGCATCGCAGGTGGCGACGGGCGATCGCGCGTAGGGCGATGACGGCAGGAATCGGGAACGCGGCTCGACCGCTCTCCTCCGGACGGTCGGGCCGCGCCGTGATTCATATACGCCCCGTCGGCCGGAAAGGTTCACGGGCCGATCGAAATCGTCGCCGGATCGGGCCCGCCGGGTCAGGGTCGGGCCGGCCGGGTCCGGATCGGACCCGCCGGGTCAAGGCCGGACGAGGTCGTCGTAGGCATCCGGCCGGCGGTCGCGGAAGAACTGCCACGTCTGGCGGACCTCGGTGATCTTGTCGAGGTCCATGTCCCGGACGATCAGTTCCTCGTCGTGGGCCGAGCCCAGGTCGCCGATGAACTGGCCGCGCGGGTCGACGAAGTAGCTCTGGCCGTAGAAGTCGTCGTCGCCGATCTCCTTCTCGATGCCGACCCGGTTGATCGTCCCGACGAAGTAGCCGTTCGCGACCGCGTGGCTGACCTGCTCGATCCGCCACAGGTACTCCGACAGGCCGCGCGACGTCGCCGACGGGATGAAGACCATCTCGGCGCCGTTCAGGCCGAGCGCGCGCGCACCCTCGGGAAAGTGGCGGTCGTAGCAGATGTAGACGCCGACCTTGCCGACGGCGGTCTCGAAGACCGGGTAGCCGAGGTTGCCCGGCCGGAAGTAGAACTTCTCCCAGAAGCCCTTGACGTGGGGGATGTGGGTCTTGCGGTACTTGCCGAGGTACGTCCCGTCGGCGTCGATGACGGCGGCGGTGTTGTAGTAGATCCCCGACGCCCTCTCGTCCTCCTCGTACATCGGCACGACAAGGACCATCCCGGTCTGCTTGGCGAGGTCCTGCATCCGCTTGGTCGTGGGGCCGCCGGGAATGAGCTCCGTGTACGAGTAGTACTTGGCGTCCTGCACCTGGCAGAAATAGGGCCCGTAGAAGAGCTCCTGGAAGAGCATCACCTGGGCACCCTGCTTGGCGGCCTCGTGAGCGTACTTCTCGTGCTTCTGGATCATCGACTCCTTGTCGCCGGTCCAGCTCGCCTGCAGGAGCGCCCCTCGCACGTTGCGCGGCATCGGTCGTTCGCCCTCCACATGAACGGTGGTCGAAGAAGCCGAAGCGTACACCGGACCGCCGTCGCGGACGGCTGCAACGCGACTGCCACGGTCGCGGCCGTCCGCGTGCCCCGGCTGACCGGGCACCCACGTCAGCATCGCGCCGATGACGTCGACCGTCGACCGCCCGACCGTGCCCGCAGCCGCGGCGACGAGTGTCGCCTCGGCAGCGAAGACGCTCGCCCGCGCGGCGACGACCGACTCCCCGCCGGCTCGGGCGGTCGCCGGGGCCGTCCTTCCGCCGCGCGTCGCCGTCCGGCGCAGCCGGATCGCCGAGACGGCCGCGCTCGCGGGCCTGGCCGGCTTCGGCGTCCTGTTCGTCCTCGTCCGCCTCGAGCGGACCGCCGCGATCGACGCCGCCATCACGCTCCGGATCCAGGCCCGCCGCCACCCCATGGTGGAGACCGCGATGACCGTGGCCTCATGGCCCGGCTTTCCGCCGCAGAGCCGAATCGTGCCGCCGGCGATCATCGCCGGACTGGCGGCGGCCGGCCTGCGGATCGAGGCGATCTGCCAGGTCGCGGCCTGGGGGTCGGCCCTCGTCAGCACGGTCGCCAAGGCCTTCATGGGCCGCGAGCGGCCTGTGGCCGGCAAGGACCTGCGGGTCGTCGCCGCGCCGCTCGGCGGGTCGAGCTTTCCGAGCGGCCACGTCCTGACGTACGTCGGGACCTACGGCTTCCTCGCCGTCCTCGCGGAGTCGCTCGTCCGACCGGTCGTCCTTCGCCGGGCGGTCGTGGGCGGGCTGGTCGGACTCATCGGCCTCGTCGGTCCGAGCCGGATCCAGCAGGGCCACCACTGGCCGACCGACGTGACCGCCTCGTACCTCCTGGGCACGAGCTACCTCGTCGGCGTCGTGGCGCTGTACCGGACCCTCAAGGCCCGAAGCGCTGGAATTCGCCGATGAGCCCGTCGACGACGTCGACGCAGCTGCGCGTGCTCCTGAACCGATCGGCGGGGTCGCGGGTCCCGCTCGGCGCGGAGGACCCGACGGCCGAGGACCTTTCCGCGCTCCTGCACCACGTCGGCATCGACGCCGAGATCGTCGAGACGTCCTCGATCGACGAGGCTCGCGAGCTGGCCCGCGCGGCCGCCCGCGACCTGGCGCCGCGGCTCGTGGTCGCCGGGGGCGACGGCACGATCGGGGTCGTGGCCTCGGAGCTCATCGGCACGGAGACCGCCCTCGGCATCCTGCCGCTCGGCTCGGTCATGAACATCCCCCGGATGCTGGGCCTGCCCCGGGACCTGGCCGGCGCGGCGACGATCCTGGCGAAGGGCACGGTTCGGGCGATCGACGTCGGGTTCGCCCGCGGCGCGCCGTTCTACGAGACGGCGTCGGTCGGTCTCAACGCCGCGGTGTTCAGTGAGGCGTCGCGCCTCGAGGAGGGCGAGCGGCGGTCGATCGTGCGGACGATCTGGGTCGCCCTGCGGTACCGGCCGTCGCGGATGCGGATCGACCTCGACGACCGAGTGCTCCGAACGCGGGCCCTCACGGTGACGGTGTCGAACGGGCCGTACACGGGCACCGGGATGACGGTCGCCCCGGAGGCCCGGCTCCAGGACGGCCGCCTGGACGTCCGGGTCTTCCGACGCTTCTCGAAGTTCGAGCTCCTGCGGCACTTCGCCTCGATCGCCTTCGGG
>DASTEU010000354.1:0-3808 GCA_035709325.1 Candidatus Limnocylindrales bacterium
CGGATTCGCGCCCGACGCGATCGTCGTCGACGAAGAGGACGAGTGGGAGCAGAAGATTCCGCGCAAGAAGCGGATGGCGCTGATCAGCCAGTCGACCCAGCCGCCCTGGAAATTCGAGAAGCTGGCCGCGTTCATGGTCGGGCGCAGCCACGAGCTCAAGATCGTCAACACGGTCTGCCCCGTGACGATCCGCCGCCAGGAGGACACCGTCGAGGCGGCCCGCGGCGTCGATCTCATGGTCGTCGTGGGCGGCCGCTCGAGCGCGAACACGAAGGAGCTGACCCGTCTCGTCGCGATCGCCGGGAAGCCCGCGATCCAGATCGAAGGCGCGAGCGACCTCACCGACCCCGCAGTCTTCGACGGCATGCGGATCGTCGGGGTCACCGGCGGAACGTCCACCCCGATCGAGGACCTCCGCGACGTCGCCCGCCGCGTCCTCGAGATCGGCGGCACGCCAGGGGTCGCCGCCCGAGCCGACGAGCTCGCCCGCGAGGCCCTGGCCGGTGCCGCAACGCCTGCCGGTCGGACGACATCCCTGCCGACGTTCGTGCACGTCCCGACCGCGGAGTCCGCCGCCAAGACGTCCGGCGCGGCCTGAGCAACGGTGGCCTCCCAGCGCCTCGCCGGCCTGCCGGTTGTCGCCATCGTCGGGCGAATCCTCGGACCGATGGCCAGCAGGGGCGTCGCCTCGGTCCTCGGAGGGCTGGTCGCTGCTCCGCTGATCGACCGTGATCCGCGATGACCACCGGCAAGGGACTTCCGATCGTCGCGATCGTCGGCCGTCCGAATGTGGGCAAGTCCACGTTGTTCAACCGGATCGTCGGCCGGCGCCAGGCGATCGTCGAGGACCGGGCGAGGACGACCCGGGACCGGATGTACGGCGACGCGGAGTGGAACGGTCGCCGGTTCATCATCGTGGACACCGGTGGGCTCGAGGTCGATTCGGCCGACCCGATCGAGCTCAAGGTCCAGGAGCAGGCCCGACTCGCGATCGGCGAGGCCGACGTCATCCTCTTCCTCGTCGATGCGGTCGCCGGCCTGACGCCCGCCGACCAGGAGGCGGCCGAACTCCTCCGGCGCACCCCGAAGCCGGTCGTCCTCGCGGTCAACAAGACCGACAACACCCAGCGCGAGGCCGACGCCGCCGAGTTCTACGCGCTCGGCTGGGAGGAGACCTACCCGATCTCCGCGTCGCACGGCCGGGGTACCGGCGACCTGCTGGACGCGATCGTCTGGGCGCTCCCGCCCGAAACCGAGGAAGAGCGAGCCCGCAAGGAGCGCGAGGCCGAAGCCGACGCCTGGGCTCGCGAGGTCGCCGCCGACCGCCTCGCGCCGTTCGTCGTCGAAGGGGAGGAGGCCGACGAGGAGGACGGCGCAGGGGAGGCGCCCGACGACGGATCGGCCGCGATCGCCGCCCGCTGGGACGCCGAGATTGCCGCGTCGAGCGATGACGCGCCGGCGGCGATCGCCTTCGTCGGCCGGCCCAACGTCGGCAAGTCCTCGCTGCTCAACGCGCTCCTCGGCGAAGACCGGGCGATCGTGTCGGAGGTGCCGGGGACGACCCGCGACGCGATCGACACGACGCTCGCCTGGGGCCGCAGCGAGATCGTCCTCATCGACACCGCCGGAATCCGCCGGCGGGGCAAGGTCGCCTCGGGGCCCGCGGCCGAACGCTTCTCGACGCTACGCTCGCTCAAGGCGATCGGCCGGGCCGACGTGGCCGTGCTCGTCATCGACGCCGTGGAAGGCCTCACCGCCCAGGACGCCCACGTCGCGGGTTACGTCGTCGAGGAGGGCAAGGGCCTCGTCCTCGCGGTCAACAAGTGGGACCTCGTCGCCGACAAGTCCGACCGGACGTTCGACCAGTACGTCGAGTGGATCCACAACGATGTGCCGTTCCTCGACTTCGCCCCGCTCGTGTCGATCAGCGCCAAGACGGGGCAGCGGGTCGGGCGGGTGCTCGAGATGGCGATCGACATCTGGGGCGAGCGCCGCAAGCGCATCCCGACCGCCGAGCTCAACCGGGTCCTGCGGGCCGCCACCGACCGCCAGGTCCCGCCGATCGTGAAGGGTCGTCGGCCGAAGATCTTCTACGGCACGCAGGCCGCCGTCGCGCCGCCGACGTTCGTCTTCTTCGCCAACGACGCGGCCTCGATCCACTTCAGCTACCGCCGCTACCTCGAGAACCGGCTGCGCGGCGAGTTCGGCTTCGACGGCACCCCGATCAAGCTGATCTTCCGGGACCGCGCGTCGGTCCGACTGCCCCGGCGCCGCTCGAAGGCTCCGGGGAAGGGCGGCGTCCGGACGCCGACGAGGGGTTCGGGTAAGGGCCCGCGGCGGGCAGCGGCGGGCGGGCGTCGCCCGAAGCGGTGAGGCGGGCCTGCCGCCCGAGCGTCCCGCCGGACCACCGGCTTGACGAACCGCGGTCGCCGCGGCCTATCCTCCGCGCACCCCCAACCCGCTGAGAGAGTCGTGTCCTACTCCCCACCCGATGCGACGACGTTCATCTCGCGCATCGCGGCGAGTCCCTGCTGCGCCGCGGTCACCCTTCCCGAACATGTCGAGCCGGCCCTCGCCAGCGGCACGCCGGTCGTCTTCGTCCTGCGCGGCAACGGCCTGACCCTCGCCCCGCTCGTACGCCGGATCCACGACGCGGGCAAGCTCGCGGCCGTGCATATCGACCTGGTCCGCGGCCTCCGAGCCGATCGGGCGAGCGTCGGCTGGCTCGCGGCGAGCGGCGTCGATGCGGTCATCAGCTCGCACGGCCAGCTGATGGCCCCGATCCGTCACGAGGGCATGACCGCGATCCACCGCCTGCTGCTCGTCCGGCGCGGCCAGCTCGACTCGGCCCTCACGGCCATCGGCCGTTCCGCGCCGAACATCGTCGAGGTCCTGCCGGGCGTGATCCTGCCCAGCGTCGCCGGCCTCCTCCCGAACTTCGGCGTCCCCGGCCTCGCCGGCGGCTTCATCCGGACGGCCGCGGAGGCGGCGGCCGCGCAGGCCGCCGGCGCCCTCGGCGTCACGACGAGCTCCCGAGATCTGTGGACGACCGATGTGGACTGAGAGCGGGCCGGTCCACCTCCCGGCGGTCCTCATCACCACCGACGGCCGCCACCCAGTCGTGCCGCCGGCCGGGCTCGACAGCGGCGTCCTCGTTCGCGACACGGAGCTCGCGGCGCTCGTCCACCTCGCTGGCAACGACCGCCGCCCCGAGGCCGTGGATCTCGACAGCGTCGCGGGCCTCGGGTCCGACGAGGCGGCCGTGGACTTCGTGACCGACCGGCTGGGGATCCGGATCGTGCTCAGCCGCCGTCCGCAGCTCGCGGCCCGCGCCGCCGAGCGCGGACATCTCGGGCTCGTCCACATCTTCGCCTACGACTCGACGGGAATGAACCGCTCGCTCGAGACGCACCCCCACGTCCCGAACGTCGGCAGCGTCGTGTCGCCCGGCCTCGTGATCGTCCATCTCCGGGCGGAGGAGGTCGCCGGGATGCCCCAGCCCGTCGTCGCCTACGGCTTCATCGACTCGGTCGAGGATGCCGCCGCGTGCCGCCGCCTCGCCCAGTCGATCGTCGTCCGCCCCGGCGTGGCGGCCCGGATCGCCGCCGGCGAGGAGCGCTGAGCGGGACACGGATGCCGGCAATCCCGGCATCGGCTCGCAACGGTCCCGAAGACTCTTGACAAGGGTGATTGGCGCGCAGTACAAGTTGAAACGCCCTCACTCGGGACACTGATTCGACAAGTCCCGCTTCGGCAGGCGTGCCGAGGCGCGGACTTTTTTGTTGCGTTCGGTCGCTTCCGAGTGGGA
>DASTEU010000355.1:0-5897 GCA_035709325.1 Candidatus Limnocylindrales bacterium
CCGGCGGAGCGGCCGCTTCGACGCCTGCGAGGACGCCGTCCAGGAGGCGTTGCTGGCCGCAGCCGTCCAGTGGCCGGAGGAGGGCGTGCCGGACAATCCCCGGGCGTGGCTCGTGACCGTTGCGTCACGGCGCCTCACCGACCACGTCCGAAGCGAGGTCGCCCGGCGCAGGCGCGAGGATGCGATCGCGACCGCCGCTGCGCTCGCCGGGCTCGTCGCCGCGGGGCCCGACACCGACCTCGCGCCCCACGAGGACGACACGCTCACGCTGCTCTTCCTGTGCTGCCATCCGGCACTGACGCCAGCCTCGCAGATCGCCCTCACGCTCCGCGCGGTCGGCGGCCTGACGACGGCCCAGATCGCGCGCGCGTTCCTCGTGCCGGAGGCGACGATGGCCCAGCGGATCAGCCGTGCCAAGCAGACGATCCGCTCGGCCGGTGCCCGCTTCAGCCTCCCGCCGCCCGACGAGCGAGCCGATCGGCTGGCGGTCGTCCTCCACGTGCTCTACCTCGTCTTCAACGAGGGCTACACCGCGACGTCCGGGCCCGACATCCATCGGGTCGAGCTCACGACCGAGGCGATCCGGCTCATTCGCGACCTGCACCGCGTGCTGCCCGACGACGGCGAGGTGGCGGGCCTCCTTGCCCTCATGCTCCTGATCGATGCCCGGCGCCCGGCTCGGACCGACGGCGCCGGACACCTCATCCCGCTGGCCGAGCAGGATCGGAGCCGCTGGAACCGGGGGGCGATCGCCGAGGGCATCGCGCTCATCACCGACACGCTGCGCCGGGCTCCGATCGGCCCGTACCAGATCCAGGCCGCGATCGCCGCCGTCCATGACGAGGCTGCGAGCGCCGAGGCGACCGATTGGCGCCAGATCTGCGTCCTCTACGAGATGCTGGAGCGCATGGCGCCCAATCCGATGGTCACGCTCAACCGGGCGGTCGCGGTGGCCATGGTCGACGGCCCGCGAGCGGGTCTGGGGCTGCTCGCGCTCCTCGACTCGGATAACCGGATCGCCGGCCACCATCGCCTCCTCGCCGTCCGCGCCCACCTCCTCGAGATGGCCGGCGAGCCGGCGGCCGCCCGAAGCGCCTACCGCGCGGCCGCACGACGCACGACCAGCATCCCCGAACGACGCTACCTCGGAGCGCGGGCGGCACGGCTGGCGGACGCCGGGCTCGACGGCGGCGCCCGCGACAGTGGCACCCGCGACGGCGGTGCCCTCGTCGAGGCCGGTTCGGTGACCGCGGCGGCGGCCGGAACCGGGCCTACCGGCCAGCCGGCCGGCCCGGCGAATCGAGCCGATCGGCCCTGATCCGGCCCCTTCTGTCTGGGCCATCCTCGGGGCGTCGACGCCAGCCGCGACAGGAAGGACGGACACCCGATGGACCGCTACGCCACCACCGAGACCCGCGCGCTGCCTGCGGACTGGCGGTCGCTGCGAGTCGCCGACATCATGACGATCGATCCGGTGACGATCTCCTCCGACGCCTCGATCGAGTCGGCCGAACGGCTGCTCCGCGTCAACCGCATCACCGGCCTGCCGGTTCTCGACCCGGAGGGCGACCTCGTCGGGGTGATCAGCCAGACCGACCTGCTCCTCGCCGGCCGGCCGTCGATCGAGGCGGCGCTCCGCAACCGGCCCAGCGGCCTGCGGGTCGGCGAGCTCATGACCTCGCCCGCGCTGACCGTGCCGCTCGACACGCCGCTTCATGAAGCAGCCCGACTCATGCGCGACGCTCACGTCCACCGCCTCGTCGCGGTCGACGACGAGCGCCGTCCCGTCGGCGTTCTCGCGGCGATGGACTACGTGATGCTCTTCGCCGAGACCTGACGGACCGATCGCAGGCCGCCGGTCGCGGCGGCGTTCGGCGGACGCGGACTACGCTGCGCGTGTGAACGAATCGCGTCGCCGATGACCCTGCCCTCCGACCTGGCCGACCGTTCGATCTGCGACCTCGAGACGACGGGCCGCCGGAGCGGGCTGCTCCGGCGCGTCGAGATCTGGTTCGCGGCCGATCCGGTCCGGGACCGGATCTACGTGCTGTCCGGCGGCCGGGACGAAGCGCACTGGGTCCGCAACGCCCGGGCCGACGGACGTGTGCGGGTCCGGATCGGCGGCCGCTGGTTCGCCGGCGTCGCGACCGAGGTCGAGGGTGGGCCGGACGATCCGCTGGCCCGGTGCCTGCTGGCGGCCAAGTACCAGGGCTGGTCGGAGGGCCGTCCCCTCAGCGGCTGGGCCCGCGGGTCGCTGCCCGTCGCGATCGATCTCGACCTCAATGCGACGCCGCCTCGCGGAGGGCCGGAGCGGGACGGGTAGCGTCGTGGAAACCAGACTTGACACGAAGCGACTAACTGTGGTACACACTTGTCGTGGCAGATACCCGACCCTGACCCGCTGCCACGAGCGACATCCTGTAGTGCGGAGGAGGTGTTGCCTATGGCGTTCAATGGCACCAGCCCGCTGCGCGACTTCATGTCGTTGCGCGATGCCATGGACCGATTCTTCGAGGATCGCTGGGTGAGTCCGGGAAGCTGGCTCACGTGGTCGACGATGGGTACGCAGTACCTGCCGCTCGACGTCTACGAGACGCCGGACCACTTCGTGCTGCGGGCCATGACGCCCGGTGCGCGACCCGAGGACATCGGCGTCGAATACCAGCAGGGGACCCTGACGCTTCGCGTCAAGACCCATGCGCCGACGCTCGACGAGGGCGCCAACTGGGTCGTCCGCGAGATCAGTTCGGGCCAGGCGATCCGTCAGGTGACCCTGCCGCGGTCGATCGACATCGACGCGGTCCAGTCGACGTTCGAGAACGGCATCCTGACGCTGACCCTGCCGAAGACCCCGGACGCCAGGCCCAAGCAGATCAAGATCGGCACCGCGCCCCAGATCGGCGCCGGCGCCGACTCGGGGGCGGCCTGACCGGGGAGCGGGTCACCGCCGAGGACGACGGCGTCTATACGATCGCCGTTGCCTCGCGGCTGACCCGCATGCACCCGCAGACCCTTCGCAAATACGAACGGGCGGGGCTGGTCTCGCCGAGCCGACAGTCCGGCAACCAGCGCTTCTACTCCGATGCCGACGTCCGGCGCCTCCGCCGGATCCACTACCTCGTCGACGTCCGCGGCCTGAACGTCGCCGGTCTCGAGATGGCCCTGGCCATGGCCGACCGACTCGATGCCGTCGGTCGGGATGCCAGCCGGGCAGAGTTGCGGGCCGCGATCGACGAGGCGAGGGAACTGAGCGAGGAGCCTTGATCCAGCCGGCGTACTCGCCCAGGAGACGGCGGGCGCTTCGTCTGAAGCGCCCGCCGCTGCACGATCAGCCCGGATCGGAGAGGCTTCGCGGAGCATGACTCACGATCAGGAGACCGCGACGACCAATTCGGCGGCAGGGCCCGTCTCGATCCTGACGTGCTCGGCCTGCGGCAAACGGAACCGCATCCGGCCGAGCGAGCGCGGAGCGCCCCATTGCGGATCCTGCGGGACGGTCCTACCCTGGCTCGTGACCGCGACCGATGCGACGTTCGACATCGAGGCTCGTTCGGCACTGGCCGTCCTCGTCGACCTTTGGGCGCCGTGGTGCGGACCGTGCCGGATCGTCGGGCCGATCGTCGAGGAGCTCTCCCGCGACTTCGCCGGACGGCTCAAGGTCCTCAAGGTCAACGTCGACGAGAACCCCGTCCTGGCTCGCCGGTTCGCGGCGACAAGCATCCCGACGCTGGTGGTCCTGCGCAACGGGCGCGTCGTCGATCGCTACGTCGGCGCGCTGCCGAAGTCGGACCTGATGATCCGCCTGACGCCGCATCTGCTGCGCCGCTGACCCCGGTCGCGCTGGCCAGGGATCGCGCCTCACCGGGAACGCCGCAATGGCCGCCGGCCCGCTCGCGCGGGCCGGCGGCGTCCGTCAGGCGATCGACGCGCGGCGCAGGCCGAGTGCGACGAACCGCTTCGGCAGGGCGCTCAGGCCGTCGGTCGACCACACGGCAAGCCAGATGAAGAACCCCTGGAGCGGCAGTCGCAGCCAGGCGTAGATCCCGCCCGGCTGGCCCTCGACCGCGACCCCCGAGAACGCGACGTAGAGGTTGCCGGGGAAGACGGCGACCAGATATGCGGCGAGAACGAGGCCGACGATGGGCCGCCAGCGCGCCGGGCCCGCAAGGGCCAGGCCGAGGACGATCTCGACGACGCCGCTCCCGAACACGATCGCTTCCCGCATCGGGACGATCTCCGGAAGATGCTGGATGAACGGCAGCGGCATCGCCAAGTGAGCCGCGCCTGCGACGACCATGCCGGCGCCGAGCGCGATGCGCCAGCGGTCCCGGCCGGCCATCGAGGACCGCGTCACGGGCCAGATGAGCGCGTAGGCGGCGAACAGGACGATGAGGAACAACATTTCGGTGTCTCCTTTGAAGGTTGCCGGTCAGATGGAGGGCTTGGTCGTCATGAGGAAGGCCGCGACCAGCGGAAGCACGGTCGCGACGATGCCCCAGGCGTACCAGCCGTTGAGGGTCCGACGGAAGGCGACCGTGTCGAGCGGGCCGTCGGCCGCGGAGAGGCGGGCGAGGGTCAACTGGGCCGGCAGCAGCCGAAACGCCCAGATGAGCCCGGTCGCCGTGAGCAGGATGAGGCCGGCGGTGATCCAGGCCGTCGTCGAGAAGGCGCCGATCCCACCGTACCGAGCGGCGACCATCGCCAGCCCGTTCAGCAACAGCATCGCCGCGCCCGGGACCGTGAACCAGACGTCGCCCAGGTTCACGACACGAGCGGCCCGGCGCTTCGCCCGGTCGCTCCGCGAGAAGCCCGCGACCGTGAGCCAGACGGCCATCACGAGCGCGTTGCCGATCAGCATCGTCGCTCCGAGGACGTGCATGGTCAGGTGCCAGCCGAACGGCCAGATCGGGACCGAGACGGCGAGCACAAGCAGGTAGAAGGCGACGACCGCTCTGCGCGGCAGTCCGCCGATGCGCTGAAGGTCGAGCGTCAGCCCCGTCATGGTGGTGTTCTCCAGGTTCGCATGGATAGCGGCGCTATCCGTTACACGGAGAGTGCTACTATCCAATCATTGCGACAATCGACGAATGACGAGGGTTGGCGTGCGCATTTCGGAACTCAGTCGGAGGGCAGGCCTCCCGCTTGCGACCGTCAAGTACTACCTGCGCGAGGGCCTGCTTCGGGGCGGCCGGGCGACGGCCCCGAACCAGGCCGAGTACGACGAGTCGCACGTCCACCGGCTTCGCCTGATCCGGACGCTGCGCGACGTCGGCGGGCTGGAGATCGATCGGATTCGGCGGGTCCTCGCCGCGATCGACGACGACTCGCTGTCGCGCCACGACCTCTTCGGGGCAGCGACTCTCGCCCGGGAGACCGGTCGTCGCGCGGCCTCGACGGAGGCCTGGCGACGTGCCCGGGAGGAGATCGACGCCTTCCTCGAGGACCTCGCATGGCAGGTCCGGCCCGACGCCGCGGCCCGCGACGAGCTCGCCGGCACGCTCGTGGGGCTTCGCAACCTCGGACGTGACGTCGGTACGGAGGTCTTCGGGCCGTACGCGGCGGCCGCGGATCGGCTGGCGGCGTGGGAGGTCCGCACGATCTCGCCGTCCGAATCGCGCACGGTCGCCGTCGAACAGATGGTCGTGGGCACCATCGTCTTCGGGGTGGTGTTCGACGCCCTGCGGCGGCTGGCCCACGAGCATCACAGTGCGACGACGGGTGACGCCGGATGAGTCAGGCGATCGGGATCTCGGCGACGACGAGCGTTCCCTGACCGGGCGGGCTGTCGATCGTCAGCCGGCCGCCCACCGCCGCGACCCGGTCGTGGAGGCCGTCGATCCCGGTGCCTCCCATCCGGTCCGCGCCGCCCACGCCGTCGTCGGCGATCTCCACGCGGA
>DASTEU010000356.1:0-5928 GCA_035709325.1 Candidatus Limnocylindrales bacterium
CGTGGGTCACCGTCGCCCAGCCTCGCGGCCCGATTCCGAGGCGGTCGCCGAGCACGGCCGGCAGGTACGTCCGCTTCGCGTTGTACGAGCCGGCCACATCCTGGAGGTCTGCGAGTCGCGACTTGTTCTCGAGGTGGAGCAGACGCGCGCCTCGAGATCCCATGCCAGCAGGTCGGCCCGACCAGCGAACTGGTAGTGCTGATACGGCTCGTCGAGGGCCACCTGGTATCCGTTGGCCGCCAGCTTCCGCGCCTCGATCTCGCCCATCGCGGCGTGGACGAGGTCGCGTCCCGTCCGGGACCGCTCGTTCGTGTCGGCTGCGGCTCGGCCTGGGAACGAGAGGAGCGGACGGCGGCCGAGCGCGACGGCCAGTCGGGCATAGGTCTCGAGAGACACGGCTCGACCGGACTCGGCCGCCTGGGCGGAGGCAACGGAGACTCCTGCACGATCGGCGAGCTGGCGGAGGGTCCAGCGCCGCGCCACGCGGCCGTCCCGGAGTTCGACCCCGGCGCTCATCGCCATCGTCGACGCGGCGGCAGTGGCGGCCGGAGTGGCGCGGGCACGGCGGGCGCGAGGCGACATGACCGTATTGAACGCCGCCGCGCTTACCGGTCGGTTGTCGCGCGCTGCGACCGCCGCCGCCGAACCGCCGCGGTTTCCGAATGATCCGAACGCGCACCGCCTCCGGACCGCGGTTGGCGCCTCCTGGAGCGCCTTCGCCGCGGCCGGACCGGTGCCGGACCGGGGCCGCCATGCTCAGCCACCCGTGGCGCGGCGCCGCCGAGCCGGCCGCGGACCCCCAATCGGGCGTTTCCATTCGAATGATCCGGAAATCGGCGAGGGCTGCGGCCTCCGGGACGCAGCGACCCACGGTCCGGCACCGGTATCCTCGGGCGCATGCCGACGACGATCCGCGCCGCGGTGCTCGAGCGGTCGGGGGCCGTGCCACGGGTCGAGGAGTTGACGATCGACGGGCCGAAGGCTGGCGAGGTCCGCGTCCGGATGCTGGCGTCGGGCGTCTGCCACTCCGACCTTCACGTCCGCGACGGCGAGTGGGACCGGCCGGGACCGGTCGTGATGGGCCACGAGGGCGCGGGCGTCGTCGAGGCTCTCGGCGACGGCGTGGATCCGGTGGCAACCGGGCTCGAGATCGGGCGGCTCGTGGCACTCGCCTGGACCGTGCCCTGCGGCCGATGCCGCTCCTGCCGCGCCGGGCGCACCTGGGAGTGCCCCGACTCGCCCTCGTACACGCACCGCATGGCCGACGGCACCTCGCGGCTCCACCGCCCGGACGGCCGGGACGTCCTGAGCTACTGCGCGATCGGCACGATGGCGGAGGCCCAGATCGTCGCGGCCGTCGCTGCGGTCCCGATGCCCGACGGCACGCCGCCCGAGGTCGCCGCCCTCATCGGATGCTGCGTTGCGACCGGCGTCGGGGCCGTGACCAAGACCGTCCCGATCGAAGTCGGCTCGAGCGTCGCCGTCATCGGCCTCGGCGGAGTGGGCCTCTCGGCCGTGATGGGCGGCGTCCTGGCGGGTGCCTCGCGGATCGTCGCGGTCGACCGCAACCCGGCCAAGCTCGACCTCGCGAAGGCGATCGGCGCGACCGACACCGTCCTGGCCGGCCCCGACGCGGCGATCACGCTCGTCGCGATCCGTGACGCGACGGACGGCGGCCCCGACGTCTGCGTCGAGGCGATCGGGCTGCCCGCGACGATCGAGCTCGCGATCGCGTCGGTGCCGGCCGGCGGGGCCGCTTTGCTCGTCGGGATGACGCCGTACGGCGTGCGCGCCTCGTTCGAGGTGTTCCCGTTCGTGGACGGCGCGCGGCGGATCGTCGGCTCGAACTACGGGTCGGCGTTGCCGTCGGTCGACTTCCCGCGCTACGCGGCGCTCCACCTCGAGGGGCGCCTGCCGGTGGACCGGCTCGTCACCGATCGCATCGGCCTCGACGGCGTCGAGGCGGCGTTCGAGCGCATGCGCCGCGGCGAAGGCGTCCGCTCGGTGGTTACGTTCTGAGACGCGGCGGACCGCGCTTGGGACCCGGGGCCGGGAAACGCGCTGGAGCTACCCCTGTCGCTCGCGGAGCGCCGTCCGGGCCTCCCAGAGCTCCGGGAAGAAGACCTCGTCGACCATCTGGCGAAGATACGGCGCGCCGGACGTGCCGCCGGTGCCGCGCTTCGTGCCGATGATCCGCAGCACGACCTTGAGGTGGCGGTAGCGCCAGAGCGAATAGGTCTCGTCGACGTCGACGAGCTTCTCGGCCATCTCGTACGCGTCCCAGTGATCGAACGGCCGCTCGTAGATCGCCACGATCACCTCGGTGACGGCGGGGTGCGGCTCGTGGGGTCGGGCCATATCGCGCTCGAGCACCTCGCGCGGAACCGGCAGTCCCCGCCGGGCGAGCCAGCGCAGGAACTCGTCGTAGAGGCTCGGTTGCTGGAGCGCCGCCTCGAGCTCCGCACGGACCGCCGGAACCGAGCGGAACACCTCGAGCACCCGCGCGTCGCGTTTGCCGAGCGCCATCTCGATCAGCCGGTTCTGGTGCGACTGGAAGCCGCTCGCCGGGCCGAGGACGTAGCGGAACTGGGCGTATTCGGTCGGGGTGAGCGTCTCGAGCACGCTCCACTGGTTGAGGAGCTGGGTCTGGATGTGCTTGACGCGAGCGAGGATCTTGAACGAACCCTCGAGGTCGTCGCGGCGGACCAGTTCGATCGCCGCCCGCAGCTCGTGGAGCATGAGCTTGAACCAGAGCTCGGTCGTCTGGTGCTGGACGATGAAGAGCATCTCGTCGTGGTGCGGCGGGTCGCTCAGCGGCCGCTGGGCGGCGAGCAGCGCGTCGAGCCCGAGGTACGTCGCGTAGTCGAGGTACTCGCGGCCCGCGCGGCGACCGGCGTCGTCTGGCACGCAACGAGGATAGTCCCCCGGTCAGGCGGGAGGCTCGGGCTCCTCGATCGGCGGCAGCAGCGGCTGGCCGGTGATCAGGCGCGAGCCGCGGCCGTGGGTGAAGAACGACCACGCCCAGCGGACGACGACGACGATCCGGTTGGCGAAGCCGATGAGGTACGTGATGTGGATGCCGAGCCAGAGGAGCCAGGCGAAGAAGCCGCCCGTCCGCCCGAACGGCACGAGCCACGGGCTGTCGGTGACTCCCGACAACCGCCCGAGCACCGCCACGTCGCCGCGGTTCGAATAGCGGAACGGCGGCGTCGCCTCGCCCGACAGTCGGCGCTGGATCGTCTTCGCGGCGTACGTCCCGCCCTGGATGCCGCCCTGGGCCACGCCCGGAACCGGTCGGTCCTTCTTCCACGGCTGCACGGCCGCGTCGCCGACGACGAAGATCTCGGGATGGCCGGGGATCGTCAGGTCCGGCCCGACGAGGATCCGCCCGGCCTTGTCGGTCTCGGCTCCGGTCGCCTCGGCGACGGCTCGCGCGAAACTCGACACCATCACGCCCGCTGCCCAGAGGACCGTCCGCGCCGGCAGCCGCTCCTCGGTCGCCGACTCGCCCTGGCCGATCGACAGGCGGACCGATCGATCGTCGATCCCGACGACCCGGGTCGAGGTCCGCACGGTCACACCGAGCCGCTCGAGCTGGCCTTTGGCCGAGCGCGACCTCCCGGGCGGGTACGGCGGCAACACGCGGTCGAGCGCCTCGACGAGCACGATCCGGGCCTGGGTCGGGTCGATCGAGCGGAAGTCGCGCCGGAGCGTGTCGTTGGCGATCTCGCCGAGCGCGCCGGCCAGCTCGACCCCCGTCGGCCCGCCGCCGACGACGACGAACGTCATCCACTCGGTCCGCCGGACGGGATCGGCCTCGCGCTCGGCCGCTTCGAAGGCGATGAGGATCCGCCGCCGGATGTCGGTCGCGTCGTCGATCGACTTGAGGCCCGGCGCGAAGCGGGCCCATTCGTCGTTGCCGAAGTAGGAGTGGCGGGCGCCGGTCGCGACGATGAGCGAGTCGTAGAGGATCGGGCCGCCGTCCGACATCTCGACCTTGAGCGAGGTCGGATCGAGGCCGACCTCCTCGCCGAGCAGGACCGTCGTGTTCCTCCGCTTTCGGAAGATCGAGCGGAGCGGCTGGGCGATCTCACCGGGTGAGAGCGCGCCGGTCGCCACCTGGTAGAGGAGCGGCTGGAAGAGGTGGAAGTTGCGGCGGTCGACGATCGTGAGGTCGATCCGCGGGTCGCGGCTCAGGCGGCGGCCCGCGTAAAGACCGCCGAATCCGCCGCCGACGATCAGGACGCGATGGTGGTTTGCGGCGGGCAGGGCCATCCTCGGAGTCTAGCGCCGGGCGGCGCCGTCACGGAGGCCGGCCGCGATCCTCGGGCCCCTGAGGCGGCGCCGTCACGGCTCCCGTTTTCCGGGTCATTCGAACGGGACCGGCGCGAATCGGGGTGCGACCGCGCGATCCCAGCCGCCGCCTCCCCGACCCGTGCGTGGGCTGCGCGCGCGGACGGTGCCGCGGCCCAGGCGGGCCACTCGGAGGGCCGAATTCGGAGGTCACCGTCCGGATCATTCGGAAACCGCGGCGAAGAGAGCGATGCGGGGCGCCACCGCTACGGGATCGCGACCGTCTCGGAGGCGAGGATCCCGTCGGCGTCGCCGACCGCGTCGAGCACGATCGAGTAGCTCAGCCCGGACGCGAGGCAGCCGACGCTCACCTCTCCGGCGCCCGGCGGGCCTTCCGCCTCGAGGATGCCGGCCAGCGTCGGGGCGCCGTCCTCGACCTCGCCGGTCTCGGTCGGGAACGCCCGGATCAGGACCCCGCTGACGACGTCGAGCCCGACGAGCTCGTACGTCACGGTCGCCGTCCGGCAGGGTCCCTCGACTTCGGTGGGCTGGGCCGGGCAGTACGGGCTGCCGCCGAAATCGATGACGAGATCGAGACACGCCTCAGGCGTCGACCCGCCGACGATCTCGAGCAGCGGCGGCGCGAAGGCGTTCTCGGCCAGATGAACGTAGGGCGAGATGCCGCTGTCCAGCTCGAACACGGGCGACTCGGCCGTGTCGAGCGCCACGTCGAAGGCGGCGACGCCCGGGCCGGTCGTGAACGTGCCGAGGGGAGTCTCCGAGGCGAAGATGCCATCGCCGGCGACGACCTGGAAGTGGTAGGTGGTGTCGGCGAGGACGTCGAGGCGAGCCACGATCGTCGGCTGGCCAAGCAGCTCGATACCGACCATCGAGGTGGCACCGAGGATCGTCGCGGGCGAGCCGTCGGCCTCCCAGAAGCGCACGTCGGCGGGGCCCGGCGGATCGAGGCCGAAGCCGACGAAGGCGACGTTCGGTCGGTCGGCGTCGACGAATCGGACCTCGATGTCGGGACCGAGGCTGATGTCGAAGACCGGAGGCGGCACCTCGAAGATGCCCTCGACGCCCTGCGGACAGCCGGCCGGCGGCGGCTCGATGAGGCAGATCGCCAGGATCGGGAGCAGGATCCCTTCGTCGACGGTCACCGAGCCGACGAGGTCGGGGTCGAAGACCGGCGGCGGGGTCACGACGTCGCCGGGCTCCTCGGGCAGTGGCGGCACGGTGACATCCGGCGTCGCCGATGGATCGGGGGTCTCGCCGGGACCTGGCGTCGGGCCGACGTCGCCCGGCGGTGAGCTCGGCAGGGGCAGGACGTCGGGACCGACGATCTCGGGCGGCACGCCACCGGGCGGGAAGACCCAGGCGGCCGCGATCCGGCCGCCGTGACCGAAGGCCAGCCCGAACGCGTCGACGATCGAGGCCGGCCACCAGTCGCCGTCATAGCTCGGGCCGCGGCCGATCGGGTCGATCACGTAGTAGGCCGGCGGCGTCGCGGCGTCGCCCGGGTAGTAGCCGTCGAGGTAGATCGCGTGCGGATCGTCGAACGACGGCTGGAGCCGGATCTGCGGCGGGATCTCGCCGTAGTCGCCCTGGATCACCGCCCCGTAGCCGGCTGCC
>DASTEU010000357.1:0-5499 GCA_035709325.1 Candidatus Limnocylindrales bacterium
GGCTCGGAGCGGCGCTCGAGCGACGCGATGCCGCCGTCGCGGTCGACGTCGATTCGGCGCCGGTCTCCGACAGCCTTCGGGAGGCCCTCCGGGACGACGGCCTGCGGACCGTCGCGTTCGCCGGCATGCGCGCCGCGGGCCGGCTGACCGGCCTGCTCGGGCTCGGATGGCGCGGTGAGGCCCGGATCGGCCCGTCCGGCCCGGTGCTCGTCCAGGCGGCGGCACTCGTCGCGAGCGCCCTGGAGAACGCGCGGCTCCTGGCGCGAGTGGAGCACGGACTCGTCCTCGAGCGCCGGCTGACGGAGCGGCTCCAGACCCTCGTCGAGCTGACCCGCCTGCCGGATGCCGCCGACAAGGCGACGATCGCCCGCTATCTGCTTGACCGGATCGCGCTCCTGCTCGGCGCGGCCGGCGGGCGGGTCGTCGAGCTCGGCGGCGACCGGCTCGCGACGCTCGCTTCGATCGGGGTTCCGGCGGCCCTCGACGAGCTCCAGGACGGACGGCCCGCCGGCGAGTGGTCGGTCGTCCGGGCCTTCGCCGGCGGGAGGCCGGCCTACGTCGCCTCGATCGGCGGCGCCGGCGTCGGAGCGGAGGTCGAGGCAGCGGCCGCGGCCGCCGGCTACGGATCGTTCGCGGCGATCCCGATCCGCGACGAGGGCCGCCTCGACAGCGCGCTCATCGCGCTCTTCGCCGAGCCGGTCGACGGCCTCCCGATCGACGAGCGGATGCTCGAGGCGATCGGCCGCGTCGTCGACATCTCGTTCGCGAACCAGCGCCTTCGTCAGATCGCGACCGCCTCGGAGGAGCGCTACCGGACGCTGTTCGAGCGATCGCCGGACGCGCTGCTCGTCCAGGCGGCCGACGACCTGATCGTCGATGCCAACCCGGCCGCGCTCGAGCTGTTCGGTGAGGGCCTGACCGGCCGCCACGCCGCCGAGCTGGCCGCGACCGAGCCGGGCGAAGTCGGGGCCCGGCGCGGCGAGGCCATCGAACGGGGCGAGGCGAGCTGGAGCGGGATCGGCCGGCGTCTCGACGGTTCCATGTTCCCGGCCGAGTTCGAGCTCACGAGAATCCGGATCGCCGGCGAAGACCGCCTGCTCGTCCGCGTCCGCGACACGACCGAACGCGACCGCCTCCACCAGGAGCTGCTCCAGGCCCAGAAGATGGAGGCGATCGGGCTCCTCGTCGCCGGCGTCGCCCACGAGCTCAACAACCCGCTGGCTTCGATCGTGGCGTTCAGCCAGCTCATCCGGACCGATCCGAGCCTGCCCGACGACCTGCGCCATCACGCCGACCTGCTCATCGCCGAGTCGAACCGGACGCGGCGGATCGTCCAGAACCTGCTCGACTTCGCCCGGCAGCGCCCGCCCGAGCGCACGCCGACCTCGATTCGCGACCTCGTCGAGGGGGTCCTCGCCCTCCAGTCGTACACGTTCGGCCCGAGCCGGATCGAGGCGAACCTCGAC
This sequence comes from Candidatus Limnocylindrales bacterium, assembly GCA_035709325.1. GTDB lineage: Bacteria > Chloroflexota > Limnocylindria > Limnocylindrales > CSP1-4 > CF-46. The sequence goes on from DASTEU010000357.1 coordinate 1,467, forward strand.
ATCCCCGCCGACCTGCCGGCGGTGCCGCTCGACCGGGCCCAGATCCAGCAGGTCCTCGTCAATCTCACGCTCAACGCCGCGCAGGCGATCCAGACGCGGACCGAGCGGGGCTCGGTGCGGATTGCCGCCGACGAGATCGTCCGGGGCGGCAAGCGCATGGTCCGGATCGCGGTCGCCGACGACGGCCCGGGCATCCCGGCCGACCTCCACTCGCGGCTCTTCATGCCGTTCTTCACCACGAAGGCGCCGGGCGAGGGCACCGGGCTCGGCCTGTCGGTTTCGTTCGGGATCCTCGCCGCCCACGGCGGGACCCTCCGCCACGAGCCGGGCCCGAACGGGGTCGGGGCGACGTTCATCCTCGAGCTGCCGGTCGACCCCGAGTGGCCCGTCGCCGGCACCCCTGCCGAGGCGCCGGGCCAGCCGAGCGGGCCAGAGCGGACGCCTCGATCGGCCGGGGGTCCGCGTCCCGCTCCCGGCGCCAAAGCGGCGGACGCCCGTGGCGCCACTGGACCCGGGCGCGCCCGCGTCCTGGTCCTCGACGACGAGTCCTCGATCCGCGAGTTCCTCGCCCGGATCCTCGAGCGGGCCGGCTACGAGCCGATCGTCGCGGCCGACGGGGCGACGGCCCTCGAGATCGTTCGCTCCGACCCGCCCGATGCGATCCTGTGCGACCACCGGATGGCCGGCATGAGCGGCACCGCGTTCCACGACGCGGTCGCCGACATCGACCCGGCGCTCGCGAGGCGGTTCGCCTTCATGAGCGGCGACGTCCTCAACCCCGAGCTTCGCGACTTCGCCGTCGACCGCGGCATCGTCCTCCTCGCGAAACCCTTCGAGATCGACAGCATCGGTCCGACCGTCGCCCGGATCATCGAGTCGTAGGCGAGACGTAGGCTAGACGGGGAGGACGCTGCTCAGCCGCGCTGGTAGTCGTGGAAGCCGCGCCCGGTCTTCTGGCCGAGATGGCCGGCCGCAACGAGCTCGTCGAGGACCCGCGGCGGCCGGAACTGCTCGCCGCCCAGGTGCTCGTGGAGGACGAGCATGATGTTGCGGCAGACATCGAGCCCGATGAAGTCGGCCAGCTCGAGCGGACCCATCGGGTGGTTGAGCCCGACCTTCGCCCCGGTGTCGAGGTCGGCGGCCGAGGCGACGCCCTCCTCGAGCGCCCGCATCGCCTCCGCGAGGTACGGCATGAGCATCCGGTTCACGATGAAGCCGGGCCGGTCGGCCGAGACGATCACCCGCTTGCCGAGCTCGCCGGCGAGCGTCCGGACGGCCTCGGCGGTCCGGTCCGAGGTCGCGCTGCCGCGGACGAGCTCGACGAGCGGCATGATCGGGACCGGGCTGAAGAAGTGCATCCCGACGAAGTGGGTGCGGCGCTCGGGCGAGACGGCCTCGGCGAGCGAATCGATCGAGATCGAGCTCGTGTTCGTGGCGAGCAGCGCTCCCGGCGGGGCCCGCCGGTCCATCTCGGCCCAGAACGCCCGCTTCACCGCGGGATCCTCGAAGATCGCCTCGACGACCGCATCGGCTTCGGCGACGATCGCGGCGTCGGCGGTCGGGTGGATGCGACCGAGCATCGCCGCCCGGTCGTCGTCCGCCAGGCGCCGCCGGGCGACGGCCCGCTCGAGCGTCGCGGCGATGCGGTCCCGACCGGCTTCGGCCCGGCCGATGTCCGGCTCGTAGAGCCAGACCTCCCGACCCGCTCCCGCGAGGACCTGGGCGATGCCGTGGCCCATGAGCCCGGCTCCCGCGACGAAGACCCGATCGATCGACATGATCCTGAGCCTACTCGGTCGTGACGACGGCCGGGCGCTCAAGGCTGCCGCGGCGGGCGACGAGCAGCAGGCTGGCGACCGCCGCGAAGACCGCCGAGACGAGGAACGTCGGGCCGTAGCCGGCCTGGTCCGCGACGACGCCGAGCAGGACCGGGGCCAGGCCGAAGACGAGATCGAGGAAGACCGTCGTCGTGCCGACGACCGAGCCGCGCTCCTCGGGAGCGACGCGGGAGACCGCGAGCGAGAGCAGGGCCGGCATCGTGAACGCGACGCCGCTCGCGAACGTCGCGGTGCCGACCATGAGGCCGGCCGGAGTCGGGACGAAGCCGATGATCGCGAGCCCCACGGCCGACAGGATGAGCGCGGCGCCCGAGAGTCGGGCGGCCCCGAACCGGTCCGGCCAGCGGGCGCCGACGATCCGCAGCCCGACGACGATGAGCGCGTAGGCCGTCAGCGGCAGGCCCGCGCCGTCGATTCCGACGACCGGCGTGTAGAGCGGCAGGTACGTGAGGAAGCCGGCCATCCCCCACAGGCCGAGCAGGATGATCAAGCCCGGGAAGAGCCCCGCCGGATGGATGAGCGGACCCCGCGGCCGGCGTGTCCGGCCGCGGTCGAGGACGGCCGGCGCCGACTCGGGCACGAACCACGACAGCGCGACCGCGACGCCGGCCACGGCCATCGCAGCGAGCCAGACGACCGGGTAGGAGCCGGCGGCGAAGAGCGCCTCGGCCATGGGCGGCCCGATCGCAATCCCGAGGTAGAGCGAGAGCGAGAGGAAGCTCAGCGCCTCCCCGCGGCGGGCCTCCGGCGCGATGTCGCTCGCCGCCGCCAGTGCCGCAACGAAGAAGAAGCCCTCAGCGGCGCCGAGCAGGCTGCGGGCCCCGATGAACAGCACGAGATCGTTCGCGACGAGGTGGAGTGCGAGCGCGGCGACCGCCACGAGCGATCCGCCAACGAGGAGCGGCCGCCGGCCGAATCGGTCGCTCGACCAGCCGACGAGCGGCCGGAGCAGGAGCGCGGCGATGCTGAACGAGCCGATCGCGACGCCGACGCCCACCGCATCGGCGTCGAGGGCGAACCTCGCGAAGCGGGGTGCAACCGGCAGGACGATCCCGGCCGAGATGAAGAACGCGAGCGTCGCGGCCGCGAGGGCGACGAACGCCGGCGTCACCAGCCGCGGCGCCTCGACGCTCATCGCGCCGGCGCTCCCCTCGCCGGCCGTCCCCGCGGCGGTGCTCCCCTCGCCGGCGCTCATCGCACCCTGCCGTCCTGGGCGAGCCGGGACAGCAGTCTGTCGGCGGCGGCGTACGGGTCGAGACGGTGAGCGGCCACGGCCTCCAGCGTGTCGCGAGTCAGGCCCGCGTTTGCACCGTCATGCAGCCGCTCCCGCAACCGCTCGCCGATGATCGCCCAGACCTGGGCCTCGGCCCGCGTCAGGCGCGAGGCGTCGGACGGGCCCGTCCCGCCGGCCCGGTGGCGGTCGAGCGCACCGAGCAGCTGCGGGACGCCGTCGCCGGTCGCCGCGGTCGTGACGAGCACATCGGGCTTCTTCGGCCCCGGCCGCTCTGGGACGGGCCCTTCGCCGCCCGCCGAGCGGCTCCCGACCTTGGGGATGGCGACGAGCATCGCCCGCAGCTGGGACGCGGTCCGCTGGGCGCCTGGGCGATCGCCCTTGTTCACGACGACGATGTCGGCGACCTCGAGGAGGCCGGCCTTGATCGCCTGGACCTCGTCGCCCATCTCGGGTGCTTCGAGGACGACGGTCGTGTCGGCGGCCGCGGCGACCTCGACCTCGCTCTGGCCGGTCCCGACGGTCTCGACGAAGACGAGGTCGAAGCCGACGGCGTCGAGCGCGGCGGCAGCGGTCGCCGTCGTGGAGGCGAGGCCGCCGGCGTGCCCCCGAGAGGCCATCGAGCGGATGAACACGTCGTCGTCGCCGGCGTAGGCCTGCATCCGGACGCGGTCGCCGAGCAGTGCGCCGCCGGTGATCGGCGACGAGGGATCGACCGCGATGACCGCGACCGATCGCCCCCGATCGCGGAGCAGGCCGATCAGGGCGGCGACGAGCGTCGACTTGCCCGATCCCGGCGGGCCTGTGATGCCGACGATGTGGGCCTTCCCCGCGAGCGGGTAGAGGTGGCGCATCGCCGCCTCGGCGAGCGGCGTCCGGTTCTCGACCGCGGTCAGCAGCCGAGCCAGGGATCGGCGATCGCCCGTCAGCGCCGCCTCGACGAGGCGCAGCCGCGCCGCCCGGT
>DASTEU010000358.1:0-3073 GCA_035709325.1 Candidatus Limnocylindrales bacterium
GGCGGCCCAGGTGATCAGCTACGAGATTCCGCTGACGCTCTCGGTCGTCGGCCTCCTGATCCTGGCCGGGACGATGAGCCTCAACCAGATCGTCCTCAACCAGGCCGGCTGGTTCACCGACTGGTACGTCTTCCAGCAGCCCCTCGGCGCGCTGATCTTCTTCATCGCCGTGACGGCCGAGGCGAACCGGACGCCGTTCGACCTGACCGAGGCCGACTCGGAGATCGTCGCGGGCTTCGCGACCGAGTACTCGGGGATGCGCTTCGGATTCTTCTACTTCGCCGAGTTCGTGAACGTCTTCGTCGTCTCGGCCCTGACCGTGACCCTGTTCTTCGGCGGCTGGAACGCGCCGTTCCCGTGGCCGTGGCCGATGGAGCTCGGGATCGATCCGGGGTCGCTCGGGATCGGCTTGCTGATCCTCATCGCGATCGTGCCGGTCGTCGGGACACTGATCCTCGCCGCCCCGTTCTGGCTGGCCCGGAGCAGCATGCCCGGCTGGCAGGCATTGATCATCGGCTTCGTGCTGTTCAACCTGCTCGCGGTGACCGCGATCGTCGGGATCGCCTACGTCGGGCTGGACTGGGTGGCCGGACTCCTGTGGTTCCTCGGCAAGACGTACGCCTTCGTCTTCGTCTTCGTCTGGATGCGGGGAACGCTGCCCCGGGTCAGGATCGACCAGCTGATGGGCTTCGCCTGGAAGTGGCTCCTGCCCGCTTCGCTGCTCAACCTGTTCGTCACCGCCGCCGCCATCCTCGTCGTGACCAGCTGAGAAGGGTACGCCGATGATCAAGCTGCCCGGCCTGGGCCTCGCCAAAGGCATGGCCCTGTCACTGCGCCGGATCTTCGAGCCGAAGGCGACGATTCGCTACCCGGAGGTTCCGGCCGACGTCGCCACGAAGTTCCGCGGCCGGCTCCAGCTCCTCTACGACGAGTGGGGCACGCTGAAGTGCGAGACGTGTTTCCAGTGCGCCCAGGCCTGCCCGATCGAGTGCATCGACATGGGCGGCATCGACACAAAGGGCCGCTACCACGTCCACTGGGGCCCGCCCGAGACCTACGGCGAGCGGCGCGACGAGTCGGCAATGCGCCGCTCGGGCCGAACTGTGCCGAACCGCGCGTACGCCCACTTCGAGGGGATCGACCTCGGGCGGCTCGACGAGATCCTCGACGAGTTCGACTACGACCCCAAACACATGCTCGGGATCCTCGAGGCGACCCAGGCGGCGTACGGCCATCTGCCGGTGGCGGCGCTGAAGCGCATCAGCCACCGGACCGGCGCCTGGTACGCGATGATCTACGGCACGGCCTCCTACTACCGCCACCTGCGCTTCGAGCGGCCCGACGACGACGCCCAGGCGGCCGCGGTCCGGGCGAACCGGCCGACCGAGGGCACCTTCGTCGCCGGCCTCGACGCCGCACTCGCCGGTCGGGCCGGCCGGGCCCAGGCCTGATCCGATGACGACCGTCCTGTCGACACCGAAGGGCTGGCCGTCGATCCTGCTCGGCCGCGCCGGGACGGCCGGGGCGGCCGGCAAGGGCGGCCGGGGCAAGGGCACGCCGCCGCCGGACCTCCTGGCCGATGCGGCGGGTGCACTCGACGCGGCGCTGGCACGCGGAGCCTTCGCCGGACTGAAGCGAGCGGTCCACGACCTGGGGGCGACCGGCACGATCGCGACGCTCGCCGCCTCCGGCCTCCGCGGGCGGGGCGGCGGCGGGTATCCGACGGCCGAGAAGTGGCGGGCGGTCGCGGGCACCGATGCCGCCCGGCGCTACGTCGTCGCGAACGGCTACGGTGCCGATCCGGCCGTCCAGACCGATCGGCATCTCATGGAGGTCGACCCGTTCGCGGTCGTCGAGGGGACCGCGATCGCCGCCTTCGCGGTCGAGGCCGACGAGGCGTACATCGCGGTCCGGGCCGATTCGACCGAGGCGATCCGCCGTCTCGAGGCGGTCGTCGCCGCGGCCGAGGAGGCGAACCTCCTGGGCCGCGCCATGCTGGGCAGCGGGCGAACCCTGACGATCCGCATCAGGCCGGTCCAGGGCGCCTACATGCTCGGCGAGGAGACGGTCCTGCTCAAGGCGCTCGAGGGCCGCCGCGGCCAGCCCGAGCAGCGCCCCCCGTACCCCTCCGAGCGAGGCCTCTTCGACCAGCCGACCGTCGTCCAGAACGTCCAGACCCTCGCCGCGGCCGCCTGGATCCTCGCGAACGGACCAGAGGCCTTCACCGCGATCGGCGTGAAGGGCAGTCCCGGCACGATCCTCGTCGGCGTCCGAGGCCCCGCCGGGGCCGGCATCGCCGAAGTTCCGCTCGGGACGCCGCTTCGGGACGTCGTCGCGCTTGCCGGCGACTCCAGCCCGCTCAAGGCCGTGCTCGTCGGCGGCCCGTCGGGCGGGCTCCTGCCGGCGAGCCTGCTCGACACGCCGTACGAGTTCGACGCGCTCCGGGCGGTCGGCGCCCACGTCGGATCGGGCTCGGTCGTCGCCGCCGACGAGCGGGCCTGTGTCGTGGACCTCGCCCGGCTCCTCACGCGGTTCTGCGCCGACGAGGCCTGCGGAAAGACGATCCCGTGCCGGATCGGGACCCGGCGGATCTCCGAGATCGGCGACCGGATCGCGACCGGCGTGCCCCGCCCCACCGATCTGCAGCTGCTCGCCGACCTGTCGGCCGACGTCGTCGCCTCCGCGTTGTGCGACCACGAACGACTGGCGACCCTTCCGTTCGCGGGCGGGATGCGATACTTCCGTTCCGAACTCGACGAGCACATCCTCCGCAGCTCCTGCCCTGCCGGCGTCTGTCGCCCGATCGCGGTCGCGGCGGCCGCCGGTGCGGCCGGACGTGCCCACTGAGACCGATGGCCGACCTGATCACCCGACCCGAACGAGCCGATCTCGCGCCGACCGCCGACGCGGCCGGCGACGCGGTCGCCGAGCGCCTCCTGACGACCCAGTCCCCGCAGCGCCCGCAGCGGACGCAGCGGATCCGGATCGAGGTCGACGGCCGGGTCGTCGAGGGCTTCGAGGGCCAGACGATCCTCGAGGTCTGCCGCGACAACGGGATCGAGATCCCGACGCT
>DASTEU010000359.1:0-5405 GCA_035709325.1 Candidatus Limnocylindrales bacterium
GCCGATCGTGAAACCGGTGAGCTCGTTCGCCTCGCGGGCGGTCGCGCGCCGCACGTCGCGCTCGCCGCTGACGGCCGCCAGACGGGCCAGGTCGACCCGGTTGTGACCGGCGACGAGGCAGACGATCGGCTCGAGGCCCCCGCCGTCGGCCGGCGCGACGAACACGAGCGACTTGACGATCTGGCCCAGCTCCGCGCCGAGGGCCGCGGCCGCCTCCTCGGCGGTGTGCGTCGAGTGGCCGAACACGGTCACATCGAGCGCCACGCCCTTACGTGCGGCGGCTTCGATGACGCGCTGGATCGCGGGATTGTCGCTCGGCTCGGGCACGAATCGAGTCTAGCATCCGGCGGCCGGCGGTCCGCGACGGTAGGATCGGGCGTCATGCACGCGATCCTCTTCGACTGGGACGGCACGCTCGTCGATTCGCTCGGCGCGTTCCACGCGGCCAACGCCACCGTCATGGCGGCATTTGGCCTGCCGTTCGACGAGGTCCTCTATCGCCGCAACTATGTGCCCGATTGGCGGCTGATGTATCTCCGGCTCGGTGTCCCCGGCGATCGGCTCGACGAGGCCAACGCGCTGTGGCACGCGTCCTACGCGGCCGCGGCGGAGGTCGCCGCGTTCGACGGGGTCGCCGCCGCGCTCGAGAAGCTCGCCGCGACCGGGGCCCGGCTCGGGATCGTGACGGCCGGCGATCGGCGCATCGTCCTGCCGCAGCTCGAGCGGACCCGCCTCGGAAACCTGCTGCCGACCCGCGTATTCGGCGACGACCTCGACGTCCACAAGCCCGACCCGGCCCCCCTCCGGCGGGCCCTCTCGCTGCTCGGGCTGGAAGACCGACCGCACGACGTCGCCTACGTCGGCGACGCTCCCACGGACATGCTCATGGCCCGGGCGGTCGGCGTCCATGCGGTGGGCATCGCGTCGGTCCTCGGCGACCCCGACGAGCTTCGTGATGCCGGCGCTCACGAAGTCGCCGCCTCCGTGCCCGACTGGACCGCTCGCCACATCGCGACGAAAGCGGCCGCGGGGTGACCGGCCGGCGGCGGACCATCGTCCTCGCCGACGGCGACGTGGCCGCCCGTTCCGCACTCGACCTCGCCTGGCCCGGCTGGGCAGACGGCGTCGACCGGGTCGTGGCCGCCGACGGTGGCGCCCGCCATGCCCCCGAGCTGGGCCTCACGATCGACCGCTGGGTTGGCGACGGCGACTCGCTGGCAGCCGACGAGATCGAGCGGCTCCGCATCGCCGGGACGCGGGTGGACCTCGCCGAGCGCGACAAGGACGAGTCGGACACGGAACTCGCGATCGACGCCGCGATCGCCGACGGTGCCGACGAGATCGTCGTCCTGGGCGCCTTCGGCGGCCCGCGGCTCGACCATGCGATCGCCAACGTGTCACTGCTCGGCCACCCGGGGCTCGGCCGCCGACCGATGGTCCTCCTCGACGCCGGCGCCCGGGTCCGTCTCGTCGACGCGCCCGACCCGGATGGGCGGCCGGTCCACGTCCCGTTGCCGGGCCGCGTCGGCGACCTCGTGTCGCTCATCCCGTTCGGGGTCGACGTCGAGGGCATCCGGACGGACGGCCTGCGTTATCCCCTCCGCGACGAGACGCTCCGAAGCGGCCCGGCCCGGGGTCTCTCGAACGTCCGGCTCGCCGGCGACGCCTCGGTCGCGGTCGGGCGCGGCCGTCTGCTCGTGATCGAATCGCCTGCTAGGCTCTCGCCATGAGCATGCCCGCCGTGGGCGATCGGGCTCCCGAAGTCGCCCTTCCGGACGAGACCGGCACTGTCCACCGGCTCACCGACCAGGCCGGCCGCTGGACGATCCTCTACTTCTACCCCAGGGACGACACGCCCGGCTGCACGGTGGAGGCCTGCGAGTTCCGCGACGCGAACGAGACGATCGTCGAGCGCGGCGCCGACGTCTGGGGCGTCAGCCCCCAGGGCGCCGGCAGCAAGCGGGCGTTCCGCGAGAAGTTCGGCTTGCCGTTCACGCTGCTCGCCGACGAGGATCACCGGGTCGCCGAGGCCTACGGCGCGTGGGTCGAGAAGCAGAACTACGGGAAGACCTACTGGGGGACCGCGCGCACGACGTTCCTGATCGATCCCGACGGACGCGTCGCCCGCGTCTGGCCGAAGGTGAAGCCCGAGGGTCACGCGGCCGAGGTGCTCGCCGCCCTGGCCGAGGAGCAGCAGGCGCACCCGGGGTGATCGCCGACGCCGCCGCCGGGAATCGAACGAGACTTCGCTCGTGGGGGGAGACGAGCGAAGCCTCGGGCCTCATCATAGTCGCGATCTCGCACCGCGCAACCGCGATTCGACGCGCGGGACGGCCGTTGCAGTGAGTGAGACGCCGCACGAGTGGCGGCCTGACCGCTTCCTGGTCATCGTTGCCCACCCCGACGACGCCGACTTCGGTCCGGCCGCGACCGCCGCCCGCTGGATCGGTGCCGGATCGACCGGCCGGCTCGTCTGCTGCACGAGCGGTGACGCCGGTGGCGAGGACCCTGACCTCGACCCGATCGAGCTGGCGACACTGCGCGAATCCGAGCAGCAGGCCGCCGCCGAGATCGTCGGCTACGAAGGCGTGGCCTTCCTCCACCAGCCCGACGGAGCCCTGGCGAACGACCTTGCCCTGCGCGAGCAGCTCGTGCGAGAGATCCGGACGTTTCGGCCCGATGCCGTCCTGGCCAGCGACCCGGAGGTGATCTTCTACCGCGACGGCGGGGTCAACCACACCGACCACCGGGTCGCCGGGATGGCCGCCACCGACGCCGTCTATCCGGCCGCCCGCAACCCGATGGCCTTCCCGTGGCTGGCTCGCAGCGGCCTCGCCCACCATGTCGTGCGGCGGATCTACCTGTTCTGGCCGAACGAGCCGAACGTCCGCGTCGACGTCACCGCGACGCTCGAGCGCAAGGTCGCGGCACTCCGGGCGCACTCCAGCCAGATCAGGCATCCCGATCGGCTCGAGACGAGGATCCGTGAGTGGGCCGCGCGCGAGGGCGGGCCGATCGGCGTCACGTACGGTGAGGCGTTCCGGCTGGTCGTCATCGAAGAGGACGAAGACGAGGGCCCGAGCCTCGATGCCGTCGAGGAGACGCAGGCCGCGGTCGAGGAACGCCCGGCGTAGGTCCGGCACGAAAGTCCGGCCGAGGCCCGGCGTGGAGCGGTCGTCGGGTCGCCGACGGGGTCAGTCGGCCGAGAGCAGCAGCGGCCGGATCGTCCCCCACTCGTTCCAGAGCTCCGTCAGGCCGTCGGCACGCCGGCCGAGCATCGAGATCAGCTCGCCGAGAGAGAGCGAGCCGGCGGCCTCCCAGACGTACTCGTCGGCTGCGACCGTCACGTCGCGGAGGAGGCCCCGCATCTCCTCCTCGTTCGGCCAAACCCGAATGCGCATCGGGTCCAGGCCGGCATACCCGACGGCGAGGGAAAGGTCGCGCTGACCGGGGACCCGATCGTCGGCCCACTCCCCGAAGCCGTCGTGGCGGTAACCGAGCGACGAGAGCGCCGCGCTGATGTCCCGGCACTGAGCCCGGCTGAACATGCCCCAGAAGGGGTGATCGCTCGGGTAGTCGAACGCCGAGGCCTCGATCGTGCGGGCGACGAGCGCCTCGAGAAGCGCTCCGAGGGCCGTCTGCCAGCGACGGCGTTCCGCCTCGTCGTCGCCGGCCAGCCGGGCGACCGTCCGGGTCATGACCTCCCGATCCCCACGGAGGAGCCGGATGATCGCCGCGTCCTCCCCGGCCCGCGAGCCCATCGGTGTCGCCAGCGAATCGTCGTCCTCGTTCATGTACGCCGCCGCCGCCCCGACCGGTGGCTCGGCGGTCGACGCTTCGGCGGCCGTCGCTTCTGCGGCCGCCAGGCCCGCGGCGACGCGGGCCGCCTCCTCCTGGCAGGCGGCGACTGCCTCGCGGGCGGCCACGCAGGCCTCTTCGGCCGTCTCGGCCGAGATCCGTGCGGCATCGGCCTCGACGGCCAGCCGCTCGAGTGCGGGAGCAAGGTCGGCCGCCGCCGCGCGATGGCGCTCCGCCTGGATGCCAGCTTCACGAGTCGCGTGGTTGATCCGGTTGATCTCGGTCAGCCAGTCCCGGGCCGCGGCCTCGACCGCCTCGCGAGTCGTCGCGGCGCCTCGGGCTACTCTGAAGGCCTGCTGGGCCGCCTCCTTCGCGGACCGGACCGTCCGGGGATCGGCCGCGGCCGCCTCCTCCTCGGCCCGACCGACGTGGTCGTCGTAGGCGCGCTGGGCCGCCCGCAACGCCTCGACCGCCTCGCGCGCTCCCTCCCGCGCCCGCGTCGAGACCGCGCAGCGCTCGTCGGCGATGCGCCGCTCCTCGAGGCAGCCGTCGGCGAGGTCGGGGCCGCCTCCCGGACCCGCGGTCGGGTTCGCCGGATCGGCGGATGCGGCAGCCTCCGGGACGCCGTCCGATGAGCCTGCGACCGACGACCCGCCGGCCGCTGGGCCGGCGATCGATGGAACTCCGGCCGATGAGCCGCCGCCGGGCTCGCCGGCCAACGACCCGCCGCCCGGCTCGCCGGTCGCAACCGCGACGCGTTGGCGAATCATGCGTGCCGCCGGCGGTGCTGCGGCTCGGAGCGAGGTCATCTGGGGATCCGGCTCGCGGGCGATCGAAATCCCGACGAGCGTCGTCCGCTCACCCGCGGTCGTCGCCGTGGGCGAGGGCATCAGGCGGAACGGCGCTGCTGACGCCGCTCCCGGAACAGGCGTTCGAATCGAGGCATTGCCGCCGCCGCCCGGGACCTCGTCGGTCGCTTCGATTGCGGCGCCCTCCATGGCCGGTACCGCCGGCTGCTCGCCGAGCTCCCGGTCGACCCAGCGCCGATCTGCCGGCCCGCCGCGGGCCGGTCCGGGCATCTGGTCGGGGCCGCGAGCCTCCGGCGGGACGACGGTTCCGCGAGGTGGAATCGAGTTCGGGGCGACCGTGACCCGGATCTCGCGGCGGCTCGGCGCCCTGGCTCGCAGGACCTGGACCAGCGCGGCGCCCGTCGCCGCGCCCAGCACCAGCCCGAGCGCCAGGAAGGCGAACTCGCTCGCGGTCACGCTCCGCCGTTCTCCTCGGCCGACCGGCTGCCCGGTCCGGCCATCTGCGGGAGGACCCTCTGGGCAGCGTAGCTGCGCCTTCGGCCGAGGTCAAATCCGGCTGCGCGGCCGTGCTTTGCGCCGCTTCCGAAGCGGGTGGTAGATTGATCGGGCCGGCCACGGCAAGCTCCGTCGTGCCCGGACCCCGGGTACCCAGCGAACAGAAAGGCACGTCCTCGACCTTGGCCATCGACCCGTTCCAGGAGTTCCTCGTCCAGCCCGTCGACGCGTCCTGGCTCCAGTGCAACATCGAGTGCCAGGAGGCGTGTCCGGTCGGGACGAACTGCCGCGGCTACCTGAACC
>DASTEU010000360.1:0-3861 GCA_035709325.1 Candidatus Limnocylindrales bacterium
GAGGTCCGCCTCGAGGCTGACGATCCGCTCGACGTCGACCTCGCCGAATCTGGCGACGTCGGGGATCGCGGCGGCCTCCGGCGGGTACAGGCTGAAGTCCTCGACCTTGCCGACGAGCCGGTCGCCGACCCCGAGGGCGAAGAGCGTCTCGGTCGCGGCAGGCGTCAGCGAGACGATCCGCTGCGGCTCGGCCGCCAGCTCGACCTCGGTGCCCTCGTCGTCGGTCAGGGTCGGGGGGAAGGTGGCTGCCGCCGTCGGCTCCGGCGGAGGCGTGCCGGTCTCGGCCGGCTGGGCCGAGCTCGTGGCGTCGGCGGGAATCGAGACGGTCGGGGCGGCCCCGGAAGTGCACGCGGCAGCAACGGCGACGAGCACGACGATCAGGATGAACTGCGAACGGCGGAAGGGGAACGATGCGGACACGGGAGAACTCCGGGTGCGGGAGAGCCGGCGAGGAGCCCGAAGAATCGCGGACCCCTCGCTTCGACGAATTCGAAGGAGGGGTGGACGTCAGCCGGTCGGTCGCATCGTTGCCTGCCCTTTCTCGCGAAGGTGAGCATCGACCGCAGGGCCGGCGACCGGACTGACGCGTCTCGGGGAGGCGCGATCACCGTAGCGGGACTGTGCCGGAGTTGCACCGGCTTCGCGACCAGGCGGCGGTGGTTGTTGCCGGCGGAATGTACCACAGGCCCATCGCCCGACCACAGCCCGACTCGTCCGGACGGCCCGGGCGTTCGGCCGCCGATCCCGTGTGTCCGGACCGTCGTCCCCGAGGTCCGGATAAGCGCCAGATAAGGGGCGCCTGCGACGATGACCGCCTCGCCTCCTCCCGCCAGCTCGTCCCGCCGGAGGAGGAAGATCCGATGAGGTTTCGCCGCTGGAGACCGAATCTGGGCCCGCCACTGCTCGCCGCCGGCGCGATCGCCCTGGCCATCGCTCCCGCCGTCGCCGCGCCGGGCGCACCGCGCGTCGCCCGGACGATTGCCGAGGTCGCGGCGCGGACGGCGGACGAGCGACCCGCCTGCGCGGACGTCGCCCCTGGACCGCTGGCGGCGCCCACCGACCTGGCGGGGGCCGCCTGGTACCGGCTCGATCCCGTCGTCGACGACGGCGGGGCGCTCAACGGGCAGCGGCTCGCGATCGGCCGTGTCGGCGAGGTCGGCGAGATCGACGTGGCCCTGCCGGTCGAGTCGTTCGCCGCGGGTCCGCTCGGCGGGCGCGTGCTCGTCGGCGACGACGACGGCCGCCGCTCGCGGATCCGTCTCATCGACGCCCGGTCCGGTTGCGTCGCCACGATCGTCGAGGCCGAGGCCGACGTCGTCCGCCGGGCGATCCTCGATCCGTCGGGGTCGGCGATCGTCGAATTCCGCGTCGACCGCGCCACCCGCGGCGACCGAGGCGTCTGGCGGCGCCACGTCGACGGGTCGCCGGCCACGCTCCTGCTCGAGCCGCTGCCGGCAAATGACCGGATCGGGCTCGTCTTCGCAACGGAGCTGGCCTGGAGCGCGGACGGCGAGCGGCTTCTCGTCGTGTCCTGCGGCGAGATCGCCTGCCTCACCCGGATCGTCGACCCGGCGACCGGCGCGGCCGTCGTCGTCGATGATCCTGATGTCGGCGAGCCGATCGGCCTGCTCGGCGACCAGCTCGTCGCGTACGCCGGCTGCCCCGCGCTGCCGTGCTCGATCGTGAGCCGCGATCTCGGTTCGGGGAGGATCCGTCTCCTGGCGGAGCTGGCCGGCCTTGCGGTGACGGTCCCGACCGGCGGCGGGCTGCTGATCCACGAGGACTACACGAGTGGCGACCGGCTGCGCGAGGTTCGCCTCGACGGCGTGCCTCTCGCCAGCCTCACGCTCGAGGACGATCTCCGCCTGGTCCCGAACGGACAGCGGGCCGCCGCGGCGATCGAGCTGCCGGCCGGCGTCGTTGCCGCTGCCGCGGGCGGCCGCCCACGGTCGGTGGCCCAGCCCGCAGCCTTCCTGGACGCCGTCGCGGCCCGCTGGCTGCCCGCGGAGGAGATCGCCCCATGAGCGCCTTGAACGTCCGTCCCATGAACAGGCGACCCGCAGTCCTGCGCCTCTCCACCCGGCGTCCCGTGAGCCGGCGCCGGATCGGCCGCGCGGCGACCGTCGCGCTGCTGGCGGTTGCCGTCTGCCTTGCCGCGCCGCCGTCTGCCGCCGGCCACTCGCCGGACCCGGCGATGAGCTGGCCGCTCTTCACCGCGAACGACACGCTCGAGTTCCGCTGGATGGCGAACGAGGTGCCTCCGCCGCGGATGCGCGACGCCGTCGTGCGGGCGGCTGCGGCGGCCACCGGTTCGCGCGGTTCGCGGGCCCCGAGCATCGCCTACGCGGCCGATGGCGCATCCACCGTCGAATACGGCCCGAACGTCTTCTGCGGCATCAACGGCCTCGCCTGCGCCGACGGCTGGCACGCGCCGGCCCACTTCCACGTCGCGTTCCGAACCCACGGTCACCAGTTCGACTGGGGCCGCCTTCAGTGGTGCCAGCTCCAGACGACGATCACGAACGGCTGCTTCGACGTCGTCAACGTCGCGCTCGACGAGTTCGGGCACGTCCTCGGGCTCGGCCACCACGTGAACCGGGCCGACCAGTCGGACTACCTCGATGCGGTCGTCCAGACCGTCAGCCGGGCCCGGCCGAAGGCCGGCTGGGACGCCGACGTGTTCGGCCGGTGCGACGTCGCGAAGCTCCAGCTCCGCTACGACCAGGTGAACACTGCCCGGCCCTACTCGACCTGCCTCGACCTGCCGGTCGCCCTGTCGATGAGCGTGAACGATCGCTCGATCCAGCTCGGCCAGACCGTCACGTTCACCGTGACCCTGCGGGTCGTCACCTCGTCCGCGTACGAGCGGTTGTCGGGCAACCTTCTCTCGGAGCGCTCGGTCGTGCTTCAGCGACGCGTCCCGGGATCGACGACCTGGACGACCGTCGCGAAGATCCCCGCGGTGCTCGCTTCGGGCACCTACCAGATCCGGGTCTCCCCGACGGCCACCTACGACTGGCGGGGCTACTTCTACAAACCGGCCGGGGAAGGCCTCCGGGCCAGCTCGTCGGCGCCGTTCAGCGTCACGGTGTCGGGCGGCTGCACGTCCGGGCCGTGCGCGCAGCAGCCGGACCCGATCGTGGAGCAGGAGGAAACGTGATGGTGGGTCGATCGAGCCGGACCGGCGCCGGGGCGGTTGCGGCGACGGCCGCGGTGACGGCCCTGCTGCTCGCGACGGCCGGCTGCTCGGCGCCGGCCCCGCGCCCGCCGCCGACCACGGGACCGGACGCGACGGCGACCGTCGGCGCCGCCCGGACGGCGTCCCCGCCGGCCGAACCGGGCGCGTCCGGCTTGGGCGAGTCGCCGCCTTCGCCCTTGTCGCCGAGCGTCCCGGCGATCAGCGACGCGCCGCTCGCGTTCCTCGTGGTCGGCGACGAACGGTTCCCCGGCGAGGTCGGCGGGTTCACGTTCGGGCCGTACACCCAGAGTGCACCGTGGCTGCCGGCACGGGCCCTCGAGACCGTCGCGCTCGAGCCCGGCGCCGACGTCCGGATCGTCCTGGACGACCGGGCCGCGATCGAGGCCTGGAGCGCTCGGCTCGCGACCGCCGACGACGTGACCGGGGACGCCGTCGCCCAGCTCGCGTCGGGAAGTGGCGTGGTCGCCGCCTTCGCCGCCCCGGCCGCCGGCGACTGGGTCCTGGCGGTCTCGATCACGTACGCCGGGGGGCTCGGCGACGGAACGTACTTCTGGCACGTCATCGTTGGACCATGAGCCGAATGCGCGGCGGGATGGCACACTCCGCCCGATGTCCCTCCCCCGTTCGCAGGCCCGCCGCGCGGCGGCCCGCCGTGCCGCCCT
>DASTEU010000361.1:0-4396 GCA_035709325.1 Candidatus Limnocylindrales bacterium
GCGCGGAGGGCGGTCGCCAGGTCGTCGGCGGTCTGCTCGGGCGGATCGCAGATCAGGAGCCAGCCCCACATCCGGCCGCCCATCGGGGTCATCCCGCTGGCGCCGAGGAACTGGCCCATCTCGGCCACGAACTGCTCTTCAGCCGGTGTCACAGCGCCGATCCTACGAGATTTCAGAAGTTTCAGTCAATACTGAAACACACGAAATCCCGTCACGTCCCTCACGTCCAGCCCGGCGGCCGCTCCGGCCGGTCGAGCAGCGGCACGTGCCTTCCGACGAGGAGCACGGCCATCGCGGTCGTCGCCGGCACGGCCGCCGTGATCCCGATGCTGCCGACGAGGGCCTTGACGATCTCGACCGCGACGATCTCGCCGCTGGCCGTCAGGAAGGGGTCCTGCTGCCCGGCGTTGAAGAGGACGATGAGCGGCAGGGACGCGCCGACGTACGCGAGGGCGAGCGTGTTGACGGTAGCCGCGATGTGCGAACGGCCGACGTTCATCGCCCGCCGGAAGAGCTCGAGCCGGCCGACGTCCGGATCGGCCTCGTACAGCTCGTGGACGGTCGCCGCCTGCGTGACGGTCACGTCGTCGAGGATCCCGAGCGCGCCGAAGATCACCGCGGCGAGGAGGAGGCCGCCGAGATCGAGTTCCGGGCGGCCGACCGTCTGGAGGTAGACGAGGTCGCCCGAGCCCTGGAGCTCGGTGAAGCGGGCGAGGGCGTTGAAGGCGACGGCCAGCAGCGCCGTCAGGGCCAGCGCAAGGAACGTGCCGGCCGCCGCCGCGACGGTGGTGGGCCGGGCTCCCTCGGTGAGCAGGAACGTCGCGAGCGTGACGAGTGACGCCGAGATCACGGCGAGCGGAACGGGGTCCCAGCCGGCGAGCAGGAGCGGCACGACGATCCGGATCACGACCGCGAGCGTCAGGGCGAGGGCGAGCAGGGAGCGGATCCCGCGCCAGCCGCCGACGAACGTGACGGCCAGGGCGAAGAGCCCGACGAGGGCGGCGAGGGCCGGCACCCGGAAGCGGTCCGCGACGGCGACGAAGGCCGCATCCTGACCCTGCTGCGAGATGTTCAGGATCACCTCGTCGCCGACCTCGTAGCGGGGCACCTCCTGCTGGCCGGACGGTCCCTGGAGATAGGCCTCGCGGCGGGTGCCGGCGTCGGGGCCGGACAGGACCTCCACGACGGCGTCCGGGACGCCCGGCTCGCCGGCGGTGTCCACGAGCTCGACGATCCGGGCGTGGACGAGCACGACCGGGGGCGGCTCCGACGACGGCGGCGTCAGGTCGGGGAGGAGTCCGACGAGCAGGAGCAGGGCCAGGCCGCCGAAGATGGCCCGGGCATTCCGCCGGAGGCCGCCGGCGGGGCCGTCCTCGGCCTCGGACGTCGCCTCGCCCGACCACGGAGCGCCGGGCCCGCCGGACCGGCGCCGGCTCACGCGGCAGGCCCGGCCGCGGCTCCCCAGCCGTCTTCCGCGAGCTCCTTGAGCGCCCGCAGGTGCTCCTCGGCGACCGCCCCGATCGACTCGCGGCCGAGCCGGACGAGCAGCCGGGCCCAGCGGTCGAACGTCTCGAACGTGCCCTCGTGGACGACCCGCGTCCCGCCGGCCGTCGGTTCCAGGCGCCAGCCCCACTCGATCGAGAACTCGCCGGCGGTGATGAGCAGGCGGAACGAAACCTCGGGCCTGAACTCGAGGCTCTCCACCAGGACGGCGGTCCGGAGCAGGCCCAGGTGGGCCTCCCCGGTTCGCTCGGCGCCGGCCGCCGGCCAGCTCGGGTCGACCGAGCGGATGCTCAGCTCCGGGAACAGGCGAGGCAGCGAGGTCGGGTCGTGAAGCACGCTCCAGACGCGCCGGGGCCGGGCCTTGACGTAGACGCGCCGCTCGACCTCGCGGCGCGGGTCCAGCCGCCCGCCGCGCGGATGGCGAGGCGTCCTGTCGGTCGGCACGCTAGACCCCGATGGGGTGCCAGACCGTCTTCATCTCGAGGAAGGCGGCGATCCACTCGGGCTTCTCGGCCGCCCGATCGTCGAGCCAGTCGAACCGCGCGTCGGTCATCCCGGCGGGCCGCCTCGAGAGCCGCTTGACGTTGTCGGCGGCGGTGAGCTCGACGTCCTCGCGAAGCGCCTCGGGAACGCCCCACACGTCCATCGCGTCGACGTCGACGTGGCCGGCCATGACCGGCACGAGCTCCTGCTTGAGCCCGGTCAGGACGTTGACGACGCCGCCGGGCACGTCGCTCGTCGCCAGGACCTCGGTGAGGGTGATCGCCGGCAGCGGCCGCCGCTCCGAGGCGATCGCCACGACGACGTTGCCGGCGACGAGCGGCGGGGCGAGGCGCGAGACGAGGCCGAGCAGGGAAGATTCCTCGGGCGCGACGAGGCCCACCACCCCGGTCGGCTCCGGGATCGTGAAATTGAAGTACGGCGCGGCGACAGGATTCGCCGAGCCGAGGACCTGGGCGATCTTGTCGGCCCAACCCGCATACCAGACCCAGCGGTCGATCGAGCGGTCGACGGCGGTCCGCGCCGGGGCATCGCGGAGCCCTTCGGCCGCCGCCACCTCCGCCACGAACTGGTCGCGCCGGCCCTCCATCAGCTCGGCGACCCGGTAGAGGACCTGGCCGCGGTTCATCGCGGTCTTGTCGGCCCAACCCGGCGCGGCCTTGCGAGCGGCCCGGACGGCATCGCGCAGGTCCTTGCGTGACGCCCGGCAGGCATTGGCGAGCGGCGTATCGTCGGCGCCACGGACGACGTAGCTGCGACCCGATTCGGAGCGCGGAAAGGCGCCGCCGATGTAGAGCTTGTACGTCTTGCGGACGTCGAGGCGGGTCATCGATCAGATGGTACCCGCTCCGTGGCCGTGGGCCACCGGGTGAGGGTCAGCGCAACCACGACGACGCCGACGCCGAACCACAGGCCGAGCCCCGAAACGTAGGACCCCAGGACGAGCAGGACGATCTCGACATTGAGCGTGGCAAGCGCCGGCAGCATCGCCAGGAGACCGTGGCCGTACAGCGTCGGCGACGCGACGATGGACGCGACTCCGAGCCGTTGCAGGCCGAGCCGGCCGCGCGCCAGGAGGGCCCAGCCGACCGCCACGACCGCGAGCGCGATGAACGCTGGGTACGGCACGAACGCGGGCAGCGCGAAGGCGTGAAGGACCGGCATCGCCACGACGGACTCCTGGAACGCACGCAACCCCTGCAGCCAGTCGAACCACGCGCCGATCCCGACGAACGGCAGGGTCGCCACGGCGATCGCGCCCGCGACGACGAACCCGGTCACGAGGGCCCTCCAGCGCCGTTCACGGACGAGCCACAGGGCCGGAACGAGGGCCTGCGGCTTGAACAGCGCCCCCAGCACGAGCAGGCCGCCGGCGCCCGGCCGGGCAAAGGCGATGCACAGGAGGAGAGCGGAGATGATCGCCACGTTGCCGACCCAGATGCCTTCGAAGAACGGCGGCCACAGCAGGAAGATCGGGACCCAGACCCAGCGAACGCCGATGACCCGCAGCGCGGCGACCGCGGCCGCCCCCGATGTCGCGATCGACAGCGTCGCGACGACCGGCCACGGCAGGGCTGAAAGGAATCCGAGCAGCGGCAGCAAGGGCGGCGAGTAGAGGTACGGGTAGAGCGACTGGTCGACGAGCGTGGCCCCGACCGGCGTCAGCTGGTAGGGCTGGAGGCCGTCGACGAACCGCTCGCCGGCCAGCAGGTACAGCTCCAGGTCGCGCAGGGCATTCGCCCGGTCGATCCCTCGTGAGATCACGCTGACGTCGAGGAGGACCATGGACGCGGCCGCCGCCCCCACTAGGACCGCGCGGCCCGACGGCCGGAGTCCGTCGGCGATCGCGAGCGCCGCGCCGATCGAGGCCGTGACGCCGAGGGTCACGAGTCCCGGAACGAACGCTCGTCCGGACAGGCCGGCTGCGCTGAGCAGGCCGCCGACCGTTATCCCGTCGACCTGGAGCAGGAGCGCCAGCCCTGCCCCGAGCGCGAGCCCCGCGAGCGCGATGCGGCCGGCCTGCCGTCGACGGAGTCGGTCGACGATGAACACGGCGACGACCGGCGCGGCGGCCGCCTCCAGCCACAGCGGCATGATCGCGAGGCCCCGAGCCAGGCCGACGGGTCCGATGAGCACGATCGCGAGGAGGGCCGCGCTCGCCAGCCACGCTCCACGCGGACCCAGGACCGCGCCGACCCGTCCGACGTCTGCCTCCGATCAGCGATCTTCGAGCCGGACGTACGCGTGCAGGCCGTGCATGCCGCCCTCGCGCCCGAACCCCGATTCCTTGTAGCCGCCGAACGGCGAGGTCGGGTCGAACCGGTTGAACGTGTTCGCCCAGACGACGCCGGCCTTCATGCGCCGGACCATCTCGAGGATCCGCGACCCCTTG
>DASTEU010000362.1:0-10987 GCA_035709325.1 Candidatus Limnocylindrales bacterium
GGCCGGATCGCACTCGGCGAGGACATGGCCGAGCAGGTTCTTCGCCTCGTCGATCCCGCAGAGGACCGCCGGCTCGCGGGTGAAGACCTCCATCGTCACCATCGGGTCGAGGCCTTCGCGCTCGAGGATCTCCGAGGCGCGGGCGAAGTAGACGTCGGCCGAGTCGCCCGACAGGATCTCGCGCGACGGGCGGACCCGAACCATGCCCATCAGGCGCCATCCCTCACGTGGTGGTCTCCTTCGCGGCTGTCGGCGGCTCGGTCGGTGCCGTCGGCGGCTCCGCCGGTGGGGGCTCCGCCGGATCGGAGGGCCGTCGGCCGCCGAGTGTAGCGTACGGGCGGACCCCTTCCGGGGACGCGGTCGGTTCGGCCGGGTCGGGCTCCACCGATGCGGCCGGTTCGGGCGCGGCGAGCCCCGAGCTCTCGGGCGCGGCCGCGGGCGCGGCCTCCGCCGGCTCCCCTTCCGCCGGATCCCCCGCGGGCGCCTCCTCCCCCGGCGCCCCGGCCGCGGGCGCGGCCACGGACGCGTCGCCGCCCGGCTCCGGCGGCTCGTCGCCGTCCGGATCCTGTGGCGCGGCCAGCTCGGCGGCCGCCCCTCGCCGCCGCCGCCAGACTGCGGCGGCCGCCGCAATACCGCCGCCGGCGAGGACGAGGCCGCCCCCAACGAGCGCCCGCGTGCGGCCGGTGTCGTCGGCGCTGTCGAAGAGCGAGCGGATTTCGGCCGCCCCGGCGGCCGCCCGATCCTCATGACCCGAAACGAACGCGGCAATCGCCGCTTCGAGGTCGCGATCGGGCTCCTCGCCGATGAGCCCGATCGCCGTGAACGGATCGCGGGAGGCGCGGACCGCCTCGGCGGTCGTCGCGAGATCTGTCGCGACGGCGAGCTGTCGGTTCGCGGCGGCCCGCGCCGCCGCAAGCTCCTCCTCCGTGGTCGCCCCCTGGTAGGCGGCCCGCAGCGATCCCGGCGGGTCGATCCCGAGCCGGTCGGCCACCTCCGCGATGTCGTCGCGGATCGCGAGGATGGCGGCTGCCTCCTCGGTCCGCTCCTGGGCCCGGGCGAACTGCCAGCGGCCGAGCGGGTCGCGGACCGCGAAGCCGGGCAGCCAGCCATCCCCGACGTCGACGAGCGCCGCGTAGGCCTCGCGGGCGCGGGCCCGCTCCTCGAGCTGGGCCTCCTGCTCGGTCGTGACGATCCAGCGCCGGTACATCTCCTCCGCCGATGCTGAGCCGCCGATCTCCTCGAGCAGGTCGAGGAAGCGGCGCCAGTCGTTCGGGATCGTCACGGCCTCCGGCTCCCTCGCCCCGACGTACGCGACCTGGCGGGCGTGGGCCGCGGCGAAGACGGCCTTCATCCCGTCCTCGCCGATCTCGTCGACGAGGTCGCGGATCACCGTCCACGAGGCTTCGTAGCCGAAGGTCTCCCGGGCGTCGGTCTCCTCGTCGGCGATCCGGCCCGGGTGCGACCACTCGTTGAGGCGGACCGCGCCCTCGCTCGACGGGGACAGGCCCCGCGGTCGCAGGCCGCCCACGGACACCTCGTCGAGGACTCGGGCTGCGTACTCGTCGGCGAGGCCCTCGTTGATCCAGCGCCCGACGAACAGGTCCGAGTTGAACCAGGCGTGAGATGCCTCGTGGACGATCGTGAGCTCGTCGAGGTCCTCGCTGATCTCGATGAGATCCTCGTTCGTGTGGAAGACGCCGGCGTACCCCTCGAGCAGGGGGGTGTGGACCTCGGCGACCTCGATCTCGCCGTCGACCGGCCAGGCCAGCCCGATCTTCTCGACGAGGACCGGCAGCCCGATCCGCAACAGGCCGCCGACCCGCTCGAGCCACTCCTCGTCCTCGGGCCAGGCCCGGATGACGAGCCGCTCGCCACCCGGCAGGTCGAGGCGCTCGCGGGTCAGCGAATCATGGCGGTCGGCGACGACGACGACGAACCATTCGGGCACGTCGGCGATCGCGGTCGCCGACAGCAGCGTCGCGCCCTCGGCAACGGTCTCGGTCACCGTCGCACCCGTCGTCTCGACCTCGTAGCCGGCGGGGACCGCGACCGTCACGTCGCCGCGGTCGCCGAAGGCCCATGCGTAGAACGTGGCGAAGGCCGAACCGACCCGGATGTCGCTCTCGGAGCGCGGCGGCCCGCCCGGCAGGTCGTACGACAGCGTGAACTCGATCGACTGCCCGAAGTAGACGTCGCGCCCGAAGCGGACCTCCGCGATCGTGTAGCCCTCCTCGGGCGTCAACCGGACCGCCAGGTCGGCACCACCGGCCCGGGCCGCGACGGCGGTCGCCTCGGACTGGATCACGAGGTTCGCGCCGTCGTAGAAGTAGCGCGTCGTGCGGGTGCCGCTCGCGGTGGTCTCCACGAGATCGGGCTTGTTGTTCGTCGCCGTCACGGCGACCGCGACGCGGACTGCCGCCGCCTCGGGGTCGAGCGTGTAGGTCGCCCGGGAGACGAGCGCGAGCTCGTCCTCGGCCGCGAACGCGGGGGCGGCGCCGGCGGGGGCGAGCAGCGCGACAACGGCGAGCGTCGCGACCGCGGCGAGCCGCCGGAACTCCACGCCGTGGCGCGCGACCGCCTTCATGTCGCGGATCCCGGTCCCTCGCGGCCGCCGAGCCGATGAGCCTGGAGACGCCGCGTCCGACCGCGGATCCGGGCGGCTCGCGACGAACCACGGCGCCAGAGGCCGCGGATCATCCCGAAGACGAGCCACACGCCGATGACCGCGGCGACGAACGCGCCGAGGATCGCGGCGATCCGGCTCCGGCCGGTATCGGCCGCGCCGGCCCAGGCCGAGAAGGCGGCGAAGCTCGCCTCCACCGACGCGTCGAGTTCGCCTGCCTCGAAGGCCCGCGCGGCGCGTTCGGCGTCGGCATCGGGCGTGGCGCCCCACAGGCCGACCTCGACGAAGAGATCCGCCTCCGCCGGGCGCGCACTGCGGGCCTCCTGGAGCGCCGCGATCGTCGTCAGCTGGGCGTCGGCCTCCACCGCGGCCGCCGCGAATCCCTGGTTGCCCTCGAACTCCGCTTCGAGCGCGCTCGGAACGCGGAGCCCCGCGGCCGAGGCCGCGGCCGCCACGGCGTCACGGTCGTCGAGCGCCCGGTCGGCCGCCGTCAGGAGCTCTCGCGCCTGGTCGAACTGCCAGGCCCGCATCGCCTGGCGGACGACCTCCGGCAGGCGCCACTCGCCGGCCCGGGCGACCACCTCGGCGTACTGGCGGCGGGCGCTGGCGCGGGCGACCAGCAACTCGGCTTCGTCGGGCCGGACGACCCAGGCTCGCCACAGATCGTCGTAGCGGCGACCGGTCCGATCCTCGAGCAGATCGAGGAGGCCCCGCCAGTCGGGCGGCTCGGCGGTCCGCTCGGGCACGACGCCGTCGGATCCCTCGCCCGCGGCCAGGGCCCGATCGCGGCCGTTCATCGCCGCTCCCCTGTCCGCGGCCTCGAGCCCGGCGGGCTGGTACGCGGCGACGCGGTCGCGAGCCGCCCGCCAGACGCTGGCGAGCCCGGTCGGGCCGGCCCGCTCGGCGACGAGCCGGGCGAGCTCGGCCGACGCGGCGTAGGCGACGTCGTCGCTGGCGACCTCGACGGGCGTCGTCTCGCCGCCTGCAGCCTCGCCGCCCGCAGCCTCGCCGCCCGTAGCCTCGCCGCCCGTCCCGGCATCCCAGGCGTTCAGCGGTGTTCGCGCCGCGAGCTGCTCCGGCGCCAGCGCCGGCGGTGCCACCGGCTCCTCGATCGCGGCCGCGGCCTGGAGCGCGTACCACGACGCGAACCCCTCGTTCGCCCAGCGCTCCGCGAGCAGGCTGCCGTCGAACCACGCGTGGGCGGCCTCGTGGAGGACGACGAACGAATCGGCGTAGTAGGCGATCTCGATCTCGGTCGCCGCCGGGTCGTAACGACCCGCGAAGCCGGCCGACGACCGGCTCGCCGCCTCGGCAACGACGAGCGGCTGCTTGCCCAGCCACGGCAACCCGATCTGCTCCGCGAGCACCGGCAGGCCGCGCTCGACGAGCGCTCCGACGCGTTCCGCCCAGGCGGGATCGTCGGGCCACGCGCGCACGGCGACGTCGACCGGCCGGCCGGCGATCGCGATCGTCCGGATCGACTCGCTGCGGGCGGTCGGCCGGTCGGCGACGAAGTAGGCGAAGAAGCCCAGCGGATCGGCGAGGCGGCCGCTCGCGTAGACGACGTTCCCCGTGGCGTCCGTCGTCGGCTCCCCGAGCTGCTCCGAATCGACCTCGATCGCGTAGCCCGCCGGGAAGACGACCGTGACGCTGCCACCGGGCGTCTCCGGCGTGGCGAAGGCCCAGGCCGGGAACGTCACAAGGCTTTCGCCGATCCGGATCTCGCGGGTCGCGGCGCCGCCGGCGTCGACGAGGTCGAACGTGAGCGTGAACGTCCGGTTCGACCCGGCCGGCAGGCGCCGGCCGAAGTCGATCTGAAGGAGCGTGTGGTCGGCCTTCGCCGATGCGACCGCGACCTTCGGGCTGCCGGCACGAGCGCTGATGGCGACGTTCGTCGCGCCGGGCTGGACCGCGAGGAACGCCCGGTCGAAGTAGTACTGGCGCGTCTTCGTGTCGGCGAGGCGGTTCGTCGCGGTCAGGGCGACCGTGACGTGGACGGCTCGCCCCGCCGGGTCGACGACGTACCGCGTCTCCGACGTGAGGGTCAGGTCGGCGGCCGCGGCCAGGGCCGGTGCGGCGGTCGCCGGGACGAGTCCGGCCAGGGCGATGAGCGCGGCGAGGAACAGGGATCGGGAGAGGCGCGCCGACGCGGCCGCCGGTCGGCGGGAGCGGCTCATCGACGGGCGGGCCCGGCGGCCTCGAGCGATCCCGAGTCGGCCGCGATGGCGGTGCCACCGGGGTGGGCCACGGCGCTCGCCACGGGCCCACCGCCCGCCGCTCCCGATTTCGGTTCGTCCGGATCGAGGAGCTCGCCCATCCGGGCAGCGTAGCGCTCGATCAGGTGCGCACCGCGGCTCGGCCGGTCGCCCTCGTCGGGGATCCGGCCGCCGATCCAGATCCACGCGGCCGACTCCTCGAGGAGGCGGTCGCTGATCGCGAGCGACCGGGCGAGGGCCAGGCCCAGCTCGTCGCGGTCGAGCGTCCGGACCGGCAGCTCCGAGGCGAGGATCGGTCGCTCGTCCTCCGCGAGGGAGAACTTCGCGAACGGGAACTCGTCGTTCCAGCGGAGCAGCCGGCGGTACGACTTGCGAAACGCGTCACCGATCGGAGGCGCGTAGTGGACCCAGCAGATCAGGGCGAGCTGCGGGTCGAGAATGAGCGTGATCGGCAGGTCGAAGCGGCGCCGACCGTCGAGGCGGAGATCCCACGACGTGACGCCCTCCCGATCGGCGCGGGCCTGCGCCGCGACGCCCAGCTCGGCGAGCCAGCGCTCGACGTCGGCCGGACGCACGATCGACGGATCGGCTGATGGCATGGCCGGCAGTCTAGCCCGGACGCGTCAAGCAGGCGGTCGAGGACCCTCGTCCCGAGGCTGGGCCGGCGCTTCCGGTCGGTGGGCCGGCAGTCCCGGTCAGGCGTCCGCCGTCGAGCTCGCTCGGCGCCGTCCTCCCGACGCGACCTGGCCGACCGAAGCCGCCGGGTCGCCGCTCCCGCCGCCATCGGAACGGGCCCCGGCGGGTTCCGCCGAGGCAGCCGGGACTCCCCGGCCCGGCTTCGCCCCCCGTTCGCCGCGGGCCTCGACCGAGGCGCCGTTGCGGATCACCCGGGTCCGGAAGTCGCTCGTCCGGACTCCGCCGGCGACGTTCACGGTGCGCCCGATCCGGACGCCGCGCGGGATGATCGCCCGTTTGCCGACGACGGTGATGCCCGTGTTGAGTCGGCCCGGCTCCTGGCGGTTGGGGGTATCGAAGTCGGGGCCCTCACCGACGATCGCGCCCTGGCCGACGACGACCTCCTTGTCGAGGATCGCCCGGTCGACGACGGCCCCGGATCGGACGACGCAGTCGAACATCACGATCGAGTCGCGGACGACCGCGCCGACATCGACGCGCACGCCCGGCGACAGGACCGAGTTCACGACGGTGCCGTTGATCATGCAGCCGTGCGAGACCAGGCTCCGGTGCACCTGGGCGGTCGAGCCGATCTTCGCGGGCGCCCGCTCCTCGGATCGGGTGTGGATCACCCAGTCCTTCTCGTAGAGGTCGAGGTCGGCCCGCTCGTCGAGGAGGGCGAGGTTCGCCTCCCAGTACGACTGGATCGTCCCGACGTCCTGCCAGTAGCCCTCGAACCGGTAGCCGAAGACCCGACCACCTGCCTCGAGCATCGCCGGGATCACGTGTCGCCCGAAGTCGATCCGGTCGTCGCCCAGCCAGCGCCGGAGGGCCTTCTTGCTGAACACGTAGACGCCCATCGACGCCAGGTCGCTCTTGGGCTGCTTCGGCTTCTCCTGCCAGTCGACGACCCGGTCGTTCTCGTCGAGAGCGAGCACGCCCATCCGCACCGCGTCGGAGAGCGGGACATGGCGGACGGCGATCGTCACGTCGGCCCGCCTGCGGCGATGGGCCGCGAGAAACGGCTGGTAGTCCATCTTGTAGATGTGGTCGCCGGCCAGGATCAGGACCGTGTCGGCCGACGAGTCATGCTCGATGACGTTGATGTTCTGGAGGACCGCGTCGGCCGTGCCGCGGTACCACTCGGCGACGCGGCCGCGGGCGATGTACGGCTGGAGCATCCTGACCCCGCCCCGGTTGCGGTCGAGGTCCCACGGCCGCCCAAGCCCGATGTGATCGTTGAGCGAACGGGGGTTGTACTGGGTCAGGACGACGACGTCGTGGACGTCGGAGTTGACGCAGTTCGAGAGCGTGAAGTCGATGATCCGGTACTTGCCACCGAACGGGACGGCGGGCTTCGCCCGGACGCTCGAGAGGATCGACAGGCGTTCACCCTCACCGCCGGCGAGGATCACGGCCATCGTCCGCTTCATCGATCGATGCTAGCACGGGGTCCGTTCGCGGCCCGTCGACGGACGCGGCCCCGGGGCCGCGGACGAGACGCTTCGGGATCGCTCTAGACGAAGAGCCGCGGGTTCTTCCAGGCCCCGTTGTATTCGACCATCCAGTGGAGGTGACAGCCGGTCGAGTTGCCGGTGTTGCCCTCGTAGCCGATGACCTGACCGGCCTGGACGGCCGCACCCGCGCGGATACCGTTCGGCGCGAGCGGCTTCATGTGCGCGTACCAGGTCTGGAGGTTCTGGGAGTGGACGATGATGACGATCCAGGCCGGGTCCGCACCGTCTGCGTAGTTCCAGCCCACGTACCCGATGCGGCCGTCGCCGGCCGCCTTGATCGGGGCGCCGCAGCCGCTCGGGGCGACGATGTCGATGCCGTTGTGGAAGTGGGCGCAGCCGTTGCCCGGACCGTAACCCGGATACGAGCTGCAGCCGAACTCGCCGCTGATCTTGCCCGTGAGCGGCCACTTGAGCGAGCCGTTGAACTGCGAGGGGATGTTGCCGGCCGCGAACTGCTTCGCGACAAGGTCGTCGATCCGCTTCGCAAGGGCGTTCTGGGCCGCGGCGTTCGCGGCGATCGCCCGGGCGAGGTCCTTCTTGTTCTTGGCGAGCTGGGCGTACGCCGCCTTCTGGATCGCGAGCGCCCGGGCCGTCTCCTTCTCGAGCTCCTTGAGTCGAGCCTGGGCGACCCTGAGCTCCTCGAGCTGCCTGTCGAGCTCCGCCTTCTGCTTTTCGGTCTCGACGCGGAGCGTCTCGGTCTGGCCGCGCGTCGCGTTGACCATGGAGTGGATCGCGGCCAGCTCCTTCTGCTGGGCGACGATCTGCTCGGCGAGCTCCCGATCCTGCTCGGCGAAGTCGTTGATGTAGCCGACCTCGGAGATGACGTCGGTGAACGTCCCGCCGGAGAGGAACGTCTCGAGGAGCGTCGTCCGGTCCGTGGAATACGCCTCCCGGATCCGTCCGGCGAGCTGGGCCTTGCGGTCACCGAGCTCGGAGCGCTTGTTGGCCTCTTCCTTCACGAGGTTGGCAAGCTGGTTGTCGAGGAGCTGGAGGCGGGCGACGAGTGCGAAGTACTGCTTCTTGACCGCCTCGATCTTCACGACCATCGTGTCGATCGACTTGCGGACCGCGACGAGGTCGGCGTTGATGTTCGCGAGCTCGCGCTTGGTCGACGAGATCTGGCTGCCGAGATTCGCCTGCATCGCGTTGATCTCGGCGACGGCCGCCTTCTGGGCCTTGATCTGCTTGTCGAGCGCGGCCCGCTTGGCCTTCGCATCGGACAGCTCGTCGCCGGCCACCGGTGAGACGGGTGCGGCCGGCGCGCCCAGGGCCCCGAAGAGGAGCGGAACCAGGAGGACGAACGCAAGGCGCCGGAATCGACGGCGAGGCTTCCGCGTCGGGGACGCAGACCAGCCTTCGGTCGGCAGGGAGCGGCGCTTCACAGGGGCGTCGTCATCGTGCGAGCAGGACTCCGTTTCGTCGCGCTGCGCTTCTGGTCTGGCGGGGCGCGGGAGGCGGGGTGAGCCCGCCGGTGATCTCGCCGCCCCGAAATGGGCACGCTCTCAGGACGACACCGGCTTGTCGGCATCATACCTCGGGAGGTCCAATCTATCGCAGGAGCATGTCAGGCGGACCCGTACGAAGGTCCTGCGGACCGCCCCGGACCGCACGAATTCACACACCGCACCGGCCGGATCGCCACGATTTCCTGGACCGGGTGATATGCCGCTGCAAGGTCGCCGGACCGATCGGCAGCGGCGGCGGGACCCCGGGGGTCTCAGGGACGGACGAAGATCCCCCAGATCGCCCCGAAGATCAGGAACGGGCCGTAGGGCACGTACGACTTCAGGGTGACGCGCCGCGTGACGAGCAGGACGGCGAGGACGAGGCCGGCCGCGAACAGGCCCGACACGAGGCCCGTGAAGGCCCGGATCGCGCCTTCCATGAGCCCGACGCCCGCGAGCAGCTTGACGTCGCCGAGCCCGAACGCCCCGACGCCGAACGGAATGGAGGCGACGTACAGGACCGCCGGCACGAGGACCGCGACGGCGATCGCGGGCAGCAGCTCGCCGCCGACGAGCGGGTTCCGGCCGCTGACCGCGTACGCGAGCGCGACCGGGATCACCGGGAGCGTCAGGACATTCGGCAGCAGGCGCTGGTCGAGGTCGGTCGCCAGCCCGACGACGAGCGTCGCGAACCAGGCGGAGAAGACGGCCATCGCGAGCGGGTCGGCGCCGAACCGGGCCGGCACGAGGCCGAACGCGAAGGCCCCGACCGTGGCGCAGACCGCCGTCCGCCAGCCGATCGGCCGGCCGGCCGGGCTCTCGGGTTCGTCGTGCTCCGGCCAGCGGGTCGCCAGACGGTCCGCCGCGAAGCCGAGCACGAGCCCCGCGACGGCGAACGCAGCGACGAGCGGCGTCACGGCCCGGCTCGGCTCACGCGATCGGCGCGCCGCCGGTCGCTACGACCGCGCCCCCGCGAGCGCCAGCTCGACCAGCGTCGCGTGGGCCACGCCGGTCGCCCCGCGCGGCGCGTACGGCATCGCCTTGCGGAAGTAGGCCGTCCCGCCGATGTCGAGGTGAGCCCACGGGACCGTCGCGAATTCGCGCAGGAAGAGGCCGCTCTTCACGAGCGAGCCCTCGGCCGACCCGGAATTCTGGAGGTCCCCGTACCAGCTGTCCATGTCACTCACGTAGTCGTCGACGAGCGGCATCTGCCAGTAGCGCTCGGCGGCGCGGGCGCCGGCCGCGGCGACCTCCTCGTACCACTCCTGGGGCGTGCCGAACGCGCCGGTCACGAGGTGACCGAGCGCCCGGCCGACCGCGCCGGTCAGCGTCGCGACGTCCACGAGGTGGGTTGCGCCGAGCTGCTCCGCGTAGGTCATCGCGTCGCCGAGGATCAGGCGTCCCTCGGCGTCGGTGTTCGTGATGTCGACGAACTTGCCGTTGAGCGCCTTCACGATGTCGCCCGGCCGGGTCGAATGCGACCCGGGCATGTTCTCGACGGCCGGCGCGAGCGCGAGGAGCGGGGTGCCGGGGGCGAGCCGGGCGACGGTGCCGATCGCTGCGATGACCGTGCAGGCACCGGTCTTGTCCATCTTCATCTCTTCCATCCGGTCGGACGGCTTGATGCTGATACCGCCGGAGTCGAAGCAGACGCCCTTGCCGATGATCGCGAGGTGCCGGTCGAGGGCGTCCTTCTCGCGTTCGCCGCCCGAGCGCATGACGATCATCCGGGGCGGGTTGTCGCTGCCCTGGCCGACGGCGAGGAACATGCCCATCCCGAGCTCGCGGGCGCGGTCCGGTTCGATGACGTCGATCCACAGGCCGTGCCGCTCGGCGACGGCGCGCGCCTCGTCGGCGAGGACCTCGGGGGTGATGTCGTTCGCGGCGCGGTTGGCGAGGGAGCGGGCGTGGTTCGCACCCTCCCCGATGATGATCCCTCGCTCCGCGGCCTTCGTCAGCGTCCCCGTGTCGGCGCCGGGGGCGACGAGGATCAGCTCGTCGAGGGCCGGCGGCGCGGTCTTGACGTCATCGAGGTAGAGGCTCTTGGGCTCGAACCCACCCTCGACGACGCCACGGGCAACGAGCTCGGCGACCGCCTCGGCGCCGCCCTCGAGCACGTCGGCGAGCGGTGACAGCCACACGGCGAGCGAACGAACGGCCCGGCCGCCGAGGCGGTGCTCGATGGCCGCCCCGACACGGAGCACGATCTCGCGATCCAGCTCGGCGGCGTCGCCGGCGCTGAGCGTGAGGACTCGGGCGGCCCCGATCTCGCCGGCCGCGGCGATCGAGGAGGTGTAGCGCTTCGGGCGCAGCTCGCCGAACTCGGCCAGGGCCCGGAGCTCGCCGCCGGTCCGCCGGTCGAGCTCCCCGAGCGGCCCGTCGAACGACGGCTCGCCGACGATCGGGATGGCAAGGACGTCGGCCTGGACGTCCCACGGCTGGTCGGTGACGACGCGCAGCTGCACGAGCGGACTACCTCCACGGGATCGACGGAGCGCCGGTTCGGGCGCC
>DASTEU010000363.1:0-2535 GCA_035709325.1 Candidatus Limnocylindrales bacterium
GCCATCCCGCCGAAGAGGACGACCGAGGCGTGCGGCACGAACCGCGGCACGAGCTGGTGGACGACTTCCGTGTAGCCGACGAGCTTGAGGGTCACGAGCCGGATCGCCCGCTCGACGTCGTATTCGGCGACGCTGTTCGCATCGCGGTCGATCGCGGCGAGGACGAGGTGGCGAACCGATCCGACGTCGGCCAGAGCCGGCGCGATCGACTTCGGCGCCGACAGGTCGAAGGTCACGCCGCGGACATTGCCCTCGACCGAGCCGACGGCCGCCTCGACGTTCGCCGGAGTCTGGCCGGTCAGGACGACCTCGCGGCCAGCCGCCGCGAAATGGCGCACGATCTCCAGGCCGATCGCCCGGGTACCACCGACGACGACGACCGCACCGTCACTCGACATCGTTCTCCTCCTCGAAACGGCGCCAGGTCGGGGCCCAGCGATAGGAATGGCGAACCGGCGGCTGGGGCGCCTGCGTCTCGATCCAGCGGACGCGCTCGGTCCCGGTGTTGTAGAAGCCGTGGAGGCTGCCGACGCCCGCGAACATCACGTCGCCCGGTCGCAGGACGTGCTCCTCGCCGTCGAGCTCGGCCTCGATCTCGCCCGCGAGGAAGAAATACGTCTCCTCGAACGGGTGGTCGTGGGCCTGGGCCGACCCGCCCGGCTCGTAGTCGACGGTGAACATCGTGAGGAGGTCGGCGCCGAAAACGCGATCGACGAGCATCTTCACGCTGATCCCGCTGTAGACGACGAGGGCCGTGTCCATCCCGGCCGGCCGCCGCCCGCGCGCCGGGTCGCCGAGACGGAGCGCCTCGGCTTGGGGCGGCGTGCCTTCGTAGTGTCCGACCCAGCGGCTCGTCGGGCTGCCGAACGAGGGCCTGGCGGCCCGGGCGGCGAACGCCGCGAGGTCGAACGGCTCGCGGGCGAAGAACGTGTCCCTGCGGCCGGCGTCCGGGCCGAGGCGCAGGGGGGTGTTCACCGAGAGGAGCCTGGTCGCCTCGTCACCGTCGTTCGCGAGGGCATGCCAGGTCCCGATGTTCATCAGGGCGAAGTCGCCCGGCACGAGGCGGTGGACCCGGTCGTCGAGCTCGAGCAGCAGCTCGCCGCCCAGGACGTAGAGCGCCTCCTCGAACGAGTGGACGTGGCGCCGGAGCCAGCCGCCCGGAGCGATGGCGACGGTCGCGAGCTCGGTGTGGACGGCACCCTGCTCGGGCCCGATCACGACCCGCCGGGCAAGGCCGGAGGAATTTGCGCCGGCCGGGGCCGGCGAGTCGGCGAATCCCCAATCGGCGCGGACGATGGCGTGCATCAGCTCCTCGTTCGATGGCCGGTGGCGAGGTTCCGAGTGTGTAGTGTCATTGAACGGTTCGTCAAGGTTCGGGCGGCGTTCGGGCCGGACGTCGGCCCGGCGTCAGGACCGCTTTCCCGGCCCGGGCGACGCGTCGTCCTCGAACGGCCGGTCGGCGGGGCGCCGGCCCAGGACGAACCAGATCGCGTGGACCACCTCGGGGCCGGGGTTCGAGAGGCGATGCGGGATCGTCGAGTCGAGCGTCACCGCATCGCCCGGACCGAGGACATGTTCGTCGAAGCCGATCGCGACGTGGAGCGTGCCCGACAGGATGTACCCCCACTCCTGGCCGTTGTGCCGCTGGAAGTCGTGCTCCGGGCTCGATGCGCCACCGACCTCGTAGGTCACGTAGAGGAAGTCGACGTTCGGTATCGAAGCCGAGGTCAGCCGCTCCCAGACCACGCCCGACGCGAGCCGGATCGTGCGCCGGCCCGTCGAGCGCTGGACGGGATCGCGAGGCAGCACGATCGGGGGCATGCCGGCGTCCTCGGCCGGACGGGTCGCCGCGTCGCCGGGCGCGTCTTCCGGAAGCGGCCCGTCGCCCCCGTCATCTTCGGCCGGCGCTGGGTCGCCGGGGAACCGCGCGTCGGCGAACAGCAGCTCGTCGAGCGACACGCCGAGTTCGCTGGCGATCGCGTAGAGCGTGTTGACCGAGGGCGTCGCCCGGCCGGTCTCGACCTGGGAGATCAGGCTCGCCGAGACACCGAGCCGGTCGGCCAGGCTGCGCAGGCTCAGGCCGCGGGCGCCGCGGGCTGCCCGCAGGCGCGGGCCGATCGGCGGGTACCGGGCCTCCTGGCCGTTACCCGCGCCCTTCGCCACCGCATCCCTCCTCGCTCCGCGTGATCCCCGGCCATGGTAGCGCCCGACCGATCCGCTCCGGCCCGGCGCGTGTACACCTCTATTGAAACCGCTGTGTCGTGGGGTCATACTCGACGACGAACGCGAGCGCCGCCGCAAGCGCCGCGCAGCACCGCGCGATCCCCGGCACCCGCCCCAAGCCGATCGGCCGGGCCGGGAAAGGAGGCCACCCTCGTGAGCGCCATTGACCTCGCCCCGCGAACGTCGACCGCGACCCGGCCGCCGGTCTCGCCCGGGTCCATGACCGTCGACTGGGAGGAGCGGGTCGATCCGGATCGGCTGCGGACCTATCGCTTCGGGCGCGCCCGCGACGCGCTCGAGGCATCGGAGCTC
>DASTEU010000364.1:0-3463 GCA_035709325.1 Candidatus Limnocylindrales bacterium
CCGGCCTGGATCTCGCCGACTCGGTCACGGTCGATCCGCACAAGTGGTTCTACCAGGCGTACGACATCGGCGGCCTCGTCGTCCGCGACGGCGGCCACCTGCTGCGGGCGTTCGGCGGCCGGCGGCCCGAGTACTACCGTGGCGGCGAGGGACCGGCCTCGAGCGAGACGACTGAGGACCACGGAGATCCCGGCCAGCTCAACTTCTACAAGCTCGGCTTCGAGGGAACACGCCGCTGGCGGGCGCTGAAGCTGTGGATGAGCTGGAAGCACATCGGGACCGCGGGCTTCGCCCGCCTGATCGAAGCGAACGTCGATCAGGCCGCGCTCCTGGCCCGGCGCTGCGCCGAGAGCGACGACCTCGAGGCCCTCCCGGCCGAGCCCGAGCTGTCGGTCGTCTGCTTCCGCCACCTGCCCGGCGGTCGCGAGGCGGCCCTGGCGCTGCCGGCGGAGGCGCTCGATGCCCACCAGGATCGACTGCAGGCCGCCCTCGAGGCCTCGGGCGAGGGCTGGCTGTCGACGACCCGCCTGCGCGGGGCGACCTGGCTGCGGGCCGGGATCGTGAACCCGCACACGACCGACGAGGACATCGACGGGCTGCTCGCGACGCTGCGCCGCCTGGCCCGGGCCTGACCGCAGCGAGTCGCGCCGCTACGCGAGGAGCGCTTCCTCGAGAAAGGCCGTCCGGTCGTTGCGGATCTCGGCCCCGGCCATGTCGTGCTCGGCGGTCTCGTAGGACCGGTACGCGCCCTGCTCGCCGGCCCCCCGGGCCAGCTCGCGGCCGGTCATCGGGGCGATGAAGAAGTCGTGCAGCCCGTACTGGAAGAGGGCCCGGGCCGGAGCAAGTGCGCGGGCGTGCTCGATCGGATCGAGCGGCCGCATCGCCCCGAGGTAGTCGATCCGGTCCTCGCCGATCGGCCAGAACGGAAGGAACCAGTCGCCCCAGCGAGGCACCGCCGCCACGACGACGTACGCCGCCGGCCGCCGGTCGACCGTCGCGAGGATCAGCCCGTGCATCGCCCCGAAGTCGTGGCCGACGACGCCGATCCGTCGCGGGTCGACGGCCGGGCGGGCGATCAACAGGTCGAGGCAGCGCCGGAGGCGGGTGACCTCCGCGACGATCCGGTCGCGGTCGGCGGCGGCGCCGGCCGGGTCGCCGGCCCACGGGAACGTGAGCTGCGGCAGGATCGACGCCGCGCGGTGGCGACGAGCCCAGTCGGCGGCTTCGTCGAGAAACTCCGAGCGGTTGCCGGTCGGCGCCTCGGTGTCGAACCAGTGGGCGAAGAGGAGGCCCGGTCGGGACGAGCGGGCATCGACGATCGTCGGTTCGATCAGCCACGCCTCGATCGGGCCCGGCCCGTCGCCGCCGGCGGGCGGCGCCAGGCGGACGTCGCGGACGAGGACCCCGTCCCGCTCGTGGGCGTCGCCGATGTCGAACTCGGGCGGATCGGCGGGCAGGTCGGGGAAGACGAGGTCGGTCACCGGGCCTCCTTCGGGCGCGAACGGGCGGCCAGACGGTCGCGGAGGCGGAACCATTCGCCTGCGAACGGGAGGAACCACGGCCGGCCCTCGTACGGTGCCGGCACGAGCGGGAACTTGAGGCGAGCGAGCGCCGGCGCCTCGCCACCGGAGAGCCAGCGCCCGACGGCGGTCCCCAGCGAGGTCATCAACGCGACGCCGGTCCCGCAGCAACCCATCGCATAGGTCACCCCGTCGCGTCGGCCGACGTGCGGCATCCGGTCGAACGTGAACCCGACGTTGCCGCCCCAGGCGTACTCGACGCGGTACCCCGCGAGCTGCGGGTGGACCTCGAGCAATCCCTTGTGGAGGATCGCCGCCGTCCGATCGACCGAGGTCGGCAGGAAGCTCGCCCGGCCGCCGAAGACCATCCGGCGGTCCTCCGACACGTGCCAGTAGTAGAGGAAGTTCTTCGTGTCGAAGAACGCCCGGCCCTTCGGCGAGAGCTCCCGTGCCAGCTCGCCGGGGAGTGGCTCGGTCGCGATGATGTAGCTGCCGATCGGGATGATCCGGCGGCGGAGCGCCGGGACGACCCCGTCGGTGTAGCCGTTCGTGCCGACGACGACGTCCTTCGCGATGATCGCCCCGCGACTCGTCTCGACGACGAGGCGACGGTCGGCCTGGCGCCAGATCGCCGTCGCGCGAACGCCCTCGTGGAGATCCGCGCCGGCGGCGTCCGCCGCGGCGGCGAGCCCGGCGAAGTACTTGCCGGGGTGGAGCAGGCCGCCGTTCTCGACGACCATCCCGCCGTAGTAGGCATCGCTGCCGATCTCCTCGCGCAGCTGCTCCCGCGGCACGAACGTCG
Source organism: Candidatus Limnocylindrales bacterium (assembly GCA_035709325.1). GTDB lineage: Bacteria > Chloroflexota > Limnocylindria > Limnocylindrales > CSP1-4 > CF-46. The sequence continues at coordinate 2,323 of DASTEU010000364.1, forward strand.
CTTCGTCACCGACCACCGCGAGACTCGCGATCGCCTCGCGGAGGTCCTCGACATGCGACGGGCCGTAGGCGAGCTCGAGGTAGCCGGTCTGGCGGAACTCGCAATCGATCGCTTCGTCGGCGCTGAGCCGTTTCACGAGCTCGTAGGCGTCGAGCGTCTCGTGATAGAGCGCCCGGCCGGTCGCTTCCCCGTAACGTTCGATCAGCGCCTTCGGTCCCCACTTGTAGCCGGGGTGCACGATGCCGCCATTGCGTGTCGAGGCGCCGAACCCGAGCGTCTCTGCCTCGAGCAGCGTAACGGTGGCGCCGGCCCGGGCCAGCTCGCGGGCGGCATTGACGCCGGTATAGCCGCCGCCGATGACGACGACGTCGGCCGTGTCCGGGAGCGGTCGGCCGCGGCGATCCGGCAGCACCGGCATCGTCGCGTGCCAGTAGGGCCGCTTCTCGTAGTCGCGATCGAGGGTCGGAGGTGTCATGCCCGGGCAGCGTAGCGGAGGGAGCACGGCTCGTGCGGTCCACGGCTCGTGGCCGCCCGGCGACCGCGGTGTCGGAGCCCAGGCACCGAACGACCCCGGGCGCGAAGCCCGGCTCGTTCGCCAGAGTTCGGCGGGCCGATCGGAGACCGGCCCGGGGCTTGTCCGGCCTTACGGCTGGATGGTCGCCTTCGAGGGCAGCGTGCTGAAATCTCACGCGCCGTTGTTGTACGCGTCCTGTTGGGCTACTCGGTCATCATCGACTGACCGATTCCGCGTGCCTCATGGGCCGGTCGGCCGGCGGCGATCGTCAGGAGAACAAGGCCGGGCAGCTGCCGCCCGCGAAGCGGCGAGTTCTTGCCCTTCGAGAGCAGCGACTCGGGCGTGACCGACCACGGCTCCGAGCGGTCGAAGACGACGAGGTCGGCCTCCGCTCCCTCGACGAGCCCGACGGGCCGGTCGACGAACCTTCGCCCCAGGACGCGGGCCGGGCCGGTCGTCAGCAGCTCGATCGCCCCCAGCAGCGGGACGAGGCCGGCATCGACGGCCGCGAGCAGCACGCCGAGCGCGGTCTCGATGCCGGAGATCCCGTTCGCGGCCATGCCGAACTCGACCTCCTTGTCGACCCGAGTGTGGGGTGCATGGTCGGTCACGACCGCGTCCGCGGTC
>DASTEU010000365.1:0-2617 GCA_035709325.1 Candidatus Limnocylindrales bacterium
CTGTTCACCGCCTACCCGGGCGTCTTTTACTCGGACGATGGGGCGATCTTCCGGGCGATGCAGCAGACCGGCCGGAACGGCGGCCTGATCATGATGCACGCCGAGAACGGGCTGGCGATCGACATCGTCGCCAACGACCTCATCAACGACGGCAAGACCGACCCGCTCTACCACGGGATCGCCCGGTACGCGATCTTCGAGGGCGAGGCGACGAACCGGGTCATCCGCCTGGCCGAGGCCGCCCAGGTCCCGGTCTACATCGTCCATCTCTCGGCCCGCGAGGCGCTCAACGCGGTCCGCGACGCTCGGGATCGGGGATCGCAGGCCTTCGCCGAGACCTGCCCCCAGTACCTCTTCCTCTCGATCGACGACCTCGGCAACGGATTCGAGGGCGCGAAGTTCGTCTGCTCACCGCCGCTCCGGTCGGCCGACCACCAGGACGATCTCTGGACGGGGCTGATCAAGGACGACCTGCAGGTCGTCTCGACGGACCACTGCCCGTTCGATTTCGAGGGCCAGAAGGAACTCGGGCGGGGCGATTTCCGGAAGGTACCGAACGGGCTGCCCGGCGTCGAGGATCGGGTCGATCTGCTCCACGACGGCGGTGTCGCCGGCGGCCGTTTCACGAAGGAACGCTGGGTGGACGTCATCTCGACCGCACCCGCAAAGCTGTTCGGCATGTACCCGCGCAAGGGAGCGGTGGCGGTCGGCTCCGACGCCGATCTCGTCATCTACGACCCGAATGCGACCCGGACGATCAGCGCGAAGACGCACCACATGGCCGTCGACTACTCCTGCTACGAAGGCCGGGAGGTTCGCGGCCGGGTTGACATCGTCCTCTCCCGCGGTACGGTCATCGTCCGCGACGGAGCGTTCACCGGGCGCAAGGGGCACGGCCGGTTCGTCAAGCGGGCGACGGCCGACTACGCCCGCATGGCGTGACGGGCGCCGAGCCCGCCCGGGCGACCGGGGGCGGGGTCGCCCGCCGGTTGCGCCTGCCGGCCGAGCTCGAGCGGATCGCCGAGGCGCGCCAGTTCGTCCGGTCGGCCGCGGCAGACGCCGGGGCACCCGTCGAGTGCCTCGAGGACCTCGCCCAGGCCGTCGACGAGGCCGCCACGAACGTCGTCCTGCACGGCTACCGCGGCGGGCCCGGCTGGCTGGAGATCGCGGCCGAACCCGACGGCCACGAGTTCGTCGTGACGCTCGAGGACGGGGCGCCGGAGTTCGATCCGACGGGCAGTCCGGAACCGGACCTGACGGTCCCGCCCCTAGCCCGGCGGCCCGGCGGCATGGGCGTCCACCTCATCCGGGCGTCGACCGATCGGCTCACCTATCGACCCCGACCCGGTGGCGGCAACATACTGACGATGGTCCGATCGCTCCGGCCGGACCGGAAGGAGGACGAGTAGATGGCGCTCACGACGTCGGTCGACGAGGTGACCGGCCGGGTCCCGATCACGGTCATGGCCCTCGAGGGCGAGCTCGACGCGTCGAACTTCGAGCGGCTGATCGAGGAGGTCCGCGGGCTGTACGATCGGGGCACCCGGCACCTCCTGCTCGATCTCGGCGGGCTGGCGTTCATCGCCAGCTCGGGGCTCGTGGCGCTCCACTCGATCGTCCGGACGATGCGTGGCGAGGCGCCGCCCGATCCGGAGTCCGGCTGGGGCGCGCTCCACTCGCTGGGGCTCGACGTGTCGAGCGGTTCGTCCCAGTCCGAGGTCCAGATCTGCGCGCCGCAGCCGGCCGTCGCCCGGGTCCTCCAGCGAACCGGGCTCGACCGGCTCTTCACGATCCATCCCGACCGGGACAGCGCCATCGCGGCGTTCTGAGCGGCGCCGTACATGGCTGGCAACCCGCTGTCGCGCGACACGCTCCGCCCGATCGTCGCGCCGTTCGACAGCCCGGGCACCGGCCTCTCGATCGTCGTCGAGGACGCCGAGGGCCGCCGGCTCGTCGCCGCGGGTTCGGCGGCCGGCGAGGACGGCGACGTCAGCACCTCCGTCGAGATCCGCTGCGCCGAGGGCGACGAGATCGTCGGACGCGTCGTCGGCTGCGGTGCGGCGGCGATCGTGGGCCCGGTCGTCGGCAGCCTCGCCGCGTCGCTCGAGGCGCTCGTCCGCTCGACCGGCGGCGTCGACCCGACCGCCGTGCGGCTCGAATCGGAGCTGGCGCTCGCCCGCCAGATCCAGCGCAGCTTCGTGCCGCTCGTCCCGCCCGAGGTCCCGGGCTACGAGGTCGCCAGCCACTACGAGGCGGCGTACGAGGTCGGTGGCGACTTCTTCGACGTCTTCCGGCTCATGTCGGACCCGACGCGTCTCGCGATCGTCATCGCCGACGTCACCGGCAAGGGAATCGCCGCGGCGATGCTCATGGCCTTCGCCCGGCCGCTCATCCACGCCGCGGTCGACAATGCCCAGGCGCCGGCCGACGCGCTCCTGCGGACGAACCGGATCCTCGTCGAGGAACGGCGCTCGTCCCTGTTCATCACGGCCCTCTGCGCGATCGTCGACCTCGCGAGCGGCGAGCTGCGCCTCTCGAACGCCGGTCACGAGCCGCCGCTCGTCGTGCCCGGCGACGGGAGCCCCGCGCGCTGGCTCGAGGGCTCCGACCCGCTGAT
>DASTEU010000366.1:0-2676 GCA_035709325.1 Candidatus Limnocylindrales bacterium
ACCACCGCGGGCACCCTCGTCGCGCTCACCCTCGCGGGTGGGCTGATCGGCGGGCTGGGCTACGGAATCGCCCGTCCGAAGTCGCGCTCCCGGCCGGCCCCGCCGGAGAACGTCCGGGCCTGAGGCGCGCCGCGCGGCCCGAGTGGAACGCCACCGGCCTCGAAACGCCCCGGACGGGGCCCGGGGCGCAGGTCTCGCGAACGACTCGGTCTAGGCCTTCGTCGTCTTCTTCGCGGTCGCCTTCGGCTTGGCGGTCGACGTCTTCGGCTTGGCGGTCGACGTCTTCGACGCGGCGGTCTTCGTCGCGGCCGCCTTCGGCTTCGTCGTCTTCGACGCGGCCGTGGAGGCCTTCGCGGCCGGCTTCGACGGCTTCGACGGTTCGGCGGTCGCTCCGGCAGCGGCCGCGGCCTTCGCGGCGGCGTCCGCGCGGGCCGTCTTCGAAAGCGCGGCGCGGGCCTTCCCGGCGGCGGTCTGGGCGCCCTTCGCCTTGTCGGCCTTGCCCGCGGCGATCCGGCTCTTCGCGGCCTTCGCGGCCTGGGCCTTGCTCGTCGTCTTCGTGACGCGCGTGGAGGTCTGGACCTGGGCCCCGCCGGTGGCGGCGTTGAACTTGAGGGTCAGACGGGACTTGCGCCGGGCGGCGGCGTTCGGATGGATCGCCCCGGCCTTGGCCGCGCGGTCGAGCGCGGCGTGCGCCTCGGCCAGGGCCACCGACGCGGCCTCCGCGTCCGACTCGTGCGTGGCGACGTCGAGGGCCTTCGCGACGAACGTCTTCGCGGCGCTGCGGCGGGGCTGAAGGATGTCGCGCCGGCGCTCGGCCTGACGGACGCGCTTCAGTCCCGACGGCGTGCGGGCGCCCGTCCAGGTGCGGGGCGTCTTGGCCAAGGGGCGAACCTCACAGGAGTGACGAAAGTGGATGAGCGCCACGGCGCGGAACGGCGCCGGACGCGAAGGCGCATGGTAGCAGAGGCACCCGAATCGGGCCACTCGGAAGCGCCAGACTTGGCGCCATGATCGCGATCCTGGGCGGGCTCGGTACGGCCGTGCTGTGGGCGACGACGCTGCTGGGTTCGGCTCGGGCCAGCCGCGTCATCGGTGCGTGGTCGACGCTCGCCTGGGTCATGCTCGTCGGCCTCGCCCTCGCCGTCCCGTTCCTCATCGTCGGCGGCGGCGACGTCCACCTCACGGAACGCGACCTGCTCCACCTCGCCGTGGCCGGCCTCGCGAACACCGGCGGCCTCCTCTTCGTCTACACGGCCCTGCGCCGGGGCAAGGTCGCCGTGGTGGGCCCGATCGTTTCCACCGAGGGCGCGATCGCGGCGACGCTGGCGGTCCTCGCGGGCGACCCGGTCGCGGGGCCGGCGATCGCGGTCCTCGCCCTCATCGCCGTGGGCGTCGTCATGGCGGCGACCGAACGGCCGGCCGGCGCGGCCGATCCCGCCGGCGACCCGCGGGCCTTCGTCGCCGCGCCCGGCGCCCTCGGGACGGCGCTGCTTGCCGTCGCCGGGGCGCTCCTGTTCGGTGTCAACCTTTATGTCACCAGCCGCCTCGCGACCGATCTGCCGTTGGCCTGGGCCGTCCTGCCGGCACGCGTCGCCGGGGTTCTCGGCGTGACGCTGCCACTCGTCCTGACCCGGCGCCTGCGCCTGACGCGGGCCGTCGCGCCGTTCGTCATCCTGGTCGGCGTCGCCGAGGTCGCTGGCGTCGTGACGTTCGGGATCGGGGCCCGCGAGAGCGCGGCCGTCACCGCGGTCATCGCCTCGCAGTTCGCGGGCGTCGCCGCAATCGCCGCGTTCCTGCTCTTCGGCGAGCGGCTCGGTCGCATCCAGGTGGCAGGCGTCGTGATCATCGCTCTCGGCGTCGCGGCGCTCGCCTACCTCCAGGCGTGAGCCCCTTCCGGGGCCATTTCGCACTGGGCTGTGATTTCCCGGATGCGGATGACGGTACGTGCTGGCGGCAGCGCCCGCACCGCCTCCGACCAACGGGTGTCGCGCTCGACCGCCGCCAGCCCGTCCACGTTACGCGCGCCCAACCGGCAGAATCGCACTGACGGTGCGACCGGTCGGCTCAACAAGCCGCGCCCGAGACCCTCGACCGGCGACCGCGCCAGCCTCCCCGGCCGGTACACTCCCGCCTCGTGACGACCCCCAGGAACGCCTGCGCATTTGTAAACCGCGATCATTCCCATTCGAACCGCCGCGCCGGGTTGCGCGCGGACCTAGGATGGTCCCGTGGCGCGAGTGCGGGACGAGCGAGAAGAGGGAAAGCTCCGGAAGGTCGCGACCGACTTCTGGTTCGCGGTCCAACGAATGGCGCGGCGCGGAGAGGGCCCGCCGCCTCCGCTCCCCGAGCCTCCTCCCGATGACCTGGGCGACGATGACCTCACCGACTCTGGCGTACCTCGGCGACCCGCTCCATCCGCCGGGTCCGCGTCGGGTGCCGTCGAGGAACCAGACGAGGGCACAACGTCGTAGCGCAGCAGGGCGGTGGCCGTGACCATCAGTCAGGACCGCCTGCGCAACTTCTCGATCATCGCCCACATCGATCACGGCAAGTCGACGCTCGCCGACCGGCTCCTCGAGCTGACCCACACGATCGAGGGGCGGCAGATGATGAGCCAGGTCCTCGACTCGATGGACCTCGAGCGCGAGAAGGGCATCACGATCAAGGCCCGCGCCG
>DASTEU010000367.1:0-6207 GCA_035709325.1 Candidatus Limnocylindrales bacterium
TCGACGACGAGGAGCGTCGCGCCGGGCAGCGATTCGAGGATCGCCGCGCCGATGGGCCGGACGTTTTCGGCCTCGTTGTACGTCGGAAGAACGACCCACACGCCCTCGCCGAGCGGGCGGACGGGCGCAGGATCAGCGGGAGCGGCCGGGACCGGACTGCCGGCGGCCGGTGTGGCGGCGGCCGGTGTGGCGGCGGCCGGTGTGGCGGAGCGTCGAGCGCGGGTCATCGCCGGCCCAGTGTAGACCGCCCGTCGCGAGCGACGACCCGCCCGATAGTCCCGTGGAACCCGGTCAGCGGAAGTAACCCGTGATGTCGAAGATCACGTTTGCCGACGCGCCCGACGCGCCCTGGTAGACGCCGGCGACCGAGCCGCCGGTCCCGGCCCGGACGGTGAGACCGTTCGCCCGGATGTCACCCGCCGGAATGTTGATCGTCGACGTCGCGCCGAGGGGCGTCCCGCCGGGACCGACGATGAGCCAGCCGGGCGCCGACGGCAGGACGACCGTCGCGCCGCCGGTGAGAGCGACCGCGTCGACCGGCACCGTGCCACGACCGGTCGCCTGGAACGTCCGCACGAAGTTCCGCGGGAAGGGCCCGACCAGGCCGTTCGGGACCCGCGTATCGAGGACTCGGGAAGCGTCGACCGGATGGAACATCACGCCGGCGCCGGAGTTCACGAAGTAGCCCGTGACGTCGAAGAGGGCGTGCGTCCGCGAACCCGAGGCGCCCTTCCAGACGAGTGCGAGGCGGCCCGAACCGTCGAGGCGGACCGTCACCGATGCCGCTCGGTTGTCGCCGGCCGGGACGTTGAGGTTCGAGAACGAGGGGTTCGACGACGCGCTCGGCCCCAGCGCCAGGTAGCCGGCCCGCGTCGGCGCGACCGCTGTCAGGTTGCCCGTGACCGCGACGGCGCCGCTCGGCACGCCGCCCCGGCCGGCCACCTGGAACGAGCGGACGGAGCTGGCGGTGAACGCCCCGCTCAGGCCGTTGCCGGTGCGGGTGTCGAGGAGGCGAGCCGGATTGATCGGGACGAACGTCGCCCCGGACGAGCCGGGCACGAAATAGCCGCTCGCGTCGAAGATGAGATGCGCGCCCGATCCTCCGGCTCCCGTCCAGAGCGCGGCGAGCGAGCCGCCGGTGCCGAGCGTGACCGTGACGCCCGACGCCCGGACGTCGCCCTTCGGGGCGTTGACGACCGACGAACGATTGACCGTCGCGGTCGAGGGCCCGAGGCTGAGGTATCCCGCGCTCGTCTGGCCGACGAGCGTCACCGTCCCGGTGACCGCGACCGCGTTCGATGGGATCCCGGCCCGGCCGGCGACCGCGAACGTCCGCGCCGCACCACTCGACAGCGAACCCGAGAGGCCGGTCCCGAAGCGGGTGTCGACGAGGCGCGTCGGGTTGATACCGACGTAGCGTGCACCGGCGGCCGGGGCGACGCCCGACGGCAGGTCCACGATCGTCGTGTTCGGTGCCCGCGTCGCCGAGATGAACGGCCCGGATCCGTCGCCGGCGGCGACCCAGACGTCGCTCCGAACGCCGCCGACCGGTCCCCACTCCGAGATCGGCACCGTGACCTGGTACCACGTGTAGCCGTCGTTGCTCACCGGTCCGCCGGTGATCGCAACGAGCGTCCCGGAGCTCGCCGTCGTGACGATCGAGGCGGACGTGTCCGCGGCGGAGCGGACGTTGAGGCTGGACGTCACGACCCGGGCGAAGTGGCCCGCGGCAAGCGAGACGCTCGGCGTCCACGTGTTCGCCACGTCCCATGCGCCGACGTTGCCGTGTGTATCGCGAGCCCGGACGCGGAAGGCGACCCCGTGGCCGTCGGCGCCGACGTACGTCGCGCTCGTGGCGGTCGTCCGGATGAGCCAGTCGTGCCACGTTCCGCCGCCCACCGAGACCTGCGTGTCGTAACTGCTGACGCCGCTCTCGTCGGAACCGACCCACGAGACCGTGAACGTCTCGGATGCCTGCGTCGGCGAGAGCGCCCGGATGCCGGCCAGCGGCGGCGTCCGGTCGTCGAGGAACTTCTCGGCGAGGGCCAGGCGCATCTCGACCCGGTCCGCGTCGTAGCCCAGGGCCCAGATTCCGGCTCCGCGCAGGCCGCGCCGGTTCACGAGGTCGTAGCGCAGCTTGAGCGAGACGTGGTCGTCGTAGTAGATCTGGCGCCAGCTCGTGACGCAGCCGTACGTCGTCGTGCAGTTCTCGCGGCGGTACGCGACCCACGGTCCCTGTTCCCGGCTGTCCCAGCGCCGGCCGTACTGCTTCGCGTAGTCGAGGGCGGTATCGAAGATGACGGTGTTCGAGGCGCCGTACTTCGTGCCGCTCTGGTTCTGGGCGTTGACCTGGTCCGACACCGTCGACCAGGCCCGGCCGTACCAGGGCACGCCGAGGATGAGCTTCGACGCGGGCACCCTCGCGGCGTAGGCGCTGACGGTGTCCTGGAGGTCGTAGGCCGGCCCGGAGAACGGCGAGATCGAGCCGACGTAGTTGCTGCCGGCGGTCCGGTAGTCGTAGCCCATGATGAAGATCGCGTCGGCGCCGCCCGGCGCGGTCGCGGCCTCGAGCGGGTAGTTGCCGATGTAGCCCGTCGTGTCGAACGTGAGCTGGTAGCCGGGCGCCCGCTTGTTGAGCTCGGCCCGGACCTCGCGCACGAACGTCGCGAACTCGTCGGCATACCCGGACGCGATCGGCTCGAAGTCGAGGTTGATCCCGTCTGCGCCCCGGGCCCGGACCGCGTCGGCGGCCTGCCGGGCGAGATTCTGGCGGGCCGTCGGGCTGCCGAGGAGGGCGCCCTGGACGGCCGCCTGGCCGCTCGACCAGGCGAACACCGAGATCGTCAGGACGACACGCGTCCCCTTCGAGTGGGCGGCGTTGATGATCGAGGTCATCCGCGAGCTGGTCCAGCCGCCCCAGCCGGTCGTCACGGAGCCGTCCGAATTGGCCTTGAGGAGGTTACCGTTCTTGTCGGCCCCGACGCTGAAGTAGGCGATCGTCGAGAGCAGCTCGTAGTCGAGGGCAGCGCCGTTGACCTCCCAGTACGGGAGGAATCCGAAGACCTCGCGGCGGAGGCGGGTGCCGTCGGCCGTCGCCGTCGCGCTGTCGAGCGGCAGCCGGGCGGCGGCTGGGTCGGCGTTCGGGCTGGCCGTCGGCTCCGGGGCCAGTGTGCCGTCAGCGGTGGGCGTCGGCGCAAGCGTGGCGTCAGGTGCCGGTCCGGCCGCTCCGTCGGGAGCGGCATCCGGCGAGGCCGTCGGGCGACCCTGGACCGGAGGTGCGATCGAGGGGTCGGCGGCAGGCTCCGGCGTCGATGGCCCGCCGCGCATCTCACGGCCGGTGGCCGTCCCGGCGGGTAGCGCTCGCGGCGGTCCGCCCGCGACCTCCCAGGCGTCGCCGGCTCGCGGCCGGAACCCGACCGTGACCCGGCCGCCCGGCTCGAACTCGATCCGATCGTCGGCGTGGGCCTGGGCGTCCTCGTAGTGGATGCCGGGTCGGAGTTCGGTCGCGGCCGGTTCGACGGTCGGTTCGACGGCCGGTTCGACGGCCGGTTCGACGAACGCCGACGACGCAGCGGCGACGATCGGTCCGGATGCGACGGCCGGGGCCGTGGCCAGCACCTGGGTCACGAGCAGGAACGCGGCGCCGGCGGCACCCCAGCGGCGGCCCCGGCGGCGACCGGCGGCGGGACCCGTGGGCGGGCCGGGCTGACGGGGCGCGGATCGGCCGAAGGTCACGAGAGTTCCTCGAGATCGCGGGGTTCGCGGAGAGACGACCACCCTACCCCGAGGCCGCAAGCGTGCCAACGGTGACGATGGTCCCGGTCGGGGGCAGTACGGTGCGGTCCGGTGGAGCGAGGGCCGGTCCGGTGCGGCACGTTGCCGGCCGCCGGCGCGGCGAGGCTCAGCGGGACGTGACGGGACTGAGGCGGGTCGGGATCGTCGAGAGGCGCTGGATCGGGACGATCGGTGCCGCCGTCGTCGTGGTGGTGGGCGCCCCGCTCGTCCGGCCGGTGGACGGTCCGCCCCTCGTGCGGGTGACCTGCGACCCGGTGACGGCACCTTCGCGGTTGGGGATGATCGTGACACCGACCGGCGTCCTGCCGAGGACGGTGGAGGTCATCACGCTGAGATCCCCGACGATCGAGCGGTAGTAGCCCGAAGGGTTCGGCAGGCCCCGATCGGGGTCGAGGACGGCGGTCCCGGTGCTGCGGGTCGGGGTGAAGGCGATGTCGTTGCCGTGGTAGTTCGGGGCGCGGCGCCAGTACGTCCCGAGCGGCTGGGCCGTCGTGAACAGCGCCCGCAGGTAGTAGCCCGTGTGGCTGTGGCCGTCGGCCACGACCGCCGAGGCGCCTGCCGCCAGGAACGCGGCGCCGTAGTTGTCGACCCGGGCCTTGGCCGTGCTCAGCGGCGGGTTGTCGCTCGACGACTCCGAGTTGCCGGAGGCGTAGCAGAGGTGGTGGAGGAAGACGATCGCGTTCGGGGCGAGGTCGAGCGTTCGGATCGACGGCTCGCCGTAGTACTTGAGGTTGTAGTGCGTGCCCGAAGCGCTCGAGTTGAGGCCGAACCCGTTCTTCGTCGTGTAGTTGGGGTCGTACGTGTAGGGGCTCGGCCAGCCGTTGCCGTGGCCGAGGTAGATGACGACGTTCGCCCCGGTTGTCGCCGCCTTGACCGCCGCCCATGTCGCGTTCGGGCTGTAGACGCGGATGACGTTCGAGGAGTGCCGGATCGCCTCCGCGTACAGCTCGTTCGCGTCGTCGAGGTACTGCGGCGTGTCGGCACCGACGATGATCACGACCTTGGCCGTGCTCGACAGGGCCGCGGCGGCCGGCGCCCACGCGCCGAGGACGGCGAGCATGCCGACGATGAGTGCGAGGGTGAACTTGCGCAAGATGAGCTCCCGGGTCGACCTGGGGGTCGGAAACATGAATGCCCCGGAAGCGTCGCCCGGCGCGGCGTCGCGAACAATCGCAGGATGGTCCCGAACCGCGATGGCCCCATCGGACGCGTGACGGTACGGAGTCGGGCGGAGCGGTGGAGTCGCGGGCGGAGCGGAGTGATCGCTCGGGCGATGGCCGAAGTCCGCCGCAGCCGCCAGCCGGCATGGGTCCTAGCGGTCGGGTCGGCCCCGCAGCGAGTCCACGAGGTCGGCGAGCGACGGGTTGCTCCGGTCCCGATCCGACAGGATCGGCCGGCCGTCGGGCGTCCCGGCGACCGCGGGCCACGGAACCCCGACCGCGGGATCGTCCCAGGCGAACCCCAGCTCGTCGGTGTTGTCGAACTCGTTCGTGACGAGGTAGAGCAGCTCGAGCGCCTCGAGCGCGAGGAAGCCGTGGGCGACGCCGGCCGGGATGACGACCCACGCGTCGGCCGCGAGCTCGCGCGTCTCGACCGGGGCGCGCTCGCGGCGGCCCTCGAGGAGCGGCCGGACGTCGACGAGCGCGACGAGCGCCCGGCCGGACACGACGACCCAGTAGTCGAGCTGGCGGCGATGGTAGTGGAGCCCGCGCAGGACGCCCGGCGCGGAGGTGGACAGGTTGGCCTGGACGAAGGCGGGTTCGGTGCCCGGCGACGCCCCCGTCTCCTCGCGGGTCAACGTTGGGAACGCCGAGGCCCGCCAGAGCTCGCGGAAGGAGCCGCGACCGTCGGCGTGGCGGACGACGGCGCCGTAGCGGACGCCGGCGAGCGCCGACGCCGGTCCGGTCAACGAGCCACTCCGGCCGCGGCGTGCTGGCGGAGCAGCGTCGGGACGTAGTCGGCGAGTGCGTCCTGCCACGGCCGGAGCGGTTCGCCCAACGGGAGCGGGGTCGGCTCAAGCACCGCCCAGGCCGGCGGCGTCGAGGCCCGCGGCCAGGTCGAGGCCGGGACGTCCTCGGTCGCGACGTCGAAGCCGGCGTCGGGGCGGAGAGCCGCCGCGCGGCGCAGGAGCTCGCGGGCCCACTCGGCCCGCGACGACCGTCCGGCGTTCACCATGTGGTGGGTGCCGTCGATCGCCGCCTCGCCGATCAGCTCGACGATGCCGTCGGCGACGTCCGCGGTGTAGCTCGGCGAGCCCACCTCGTCGGCGACGAGGCGGAGCGGCTCGCCGGCGGCCCGGGCCCGCTCGGCGGCGCCGAGGATCTTGGCCGGAAAGTCGGCGCCCGGCGGCCCGTAGAGCCAGGCCGTTCGGACGACGCCAAGGGCGCCCGAATGCCCCGCGACGTCCGCGGC
>DASTEU010000368.1:0-4066 GCA_035709325.1 Candidatus Limnocylindrales bacterium
CCTCGAACGCCTCGCGCGTGGCCGCCGGGTCGCTCGTCTCGAGCATGAGCTCGCCGTTGGTGTCCTCGGCGATCCCGACGATGCCGGCGATGTTCACGCCGCGCTCCGCGAGCGCCGCGGCCATCCGGGCAAGTGCGCCCGGCCGATCGTCGAGCTTGACCGTGAACCAGACCGACACGCGGGCACCTCCTGTGGCCGTGAATGGTACCCGCCCCGGAACGGTGCTCGCCCCGGCGGCTACGCTTCGACGATGAGCGGTCCGTCGGGCGCGCCGCGCGCCCAGGTCTTCGGGCTCGAGAAGGACCAGGCGACCCGGGCGGCGATCCGGTTCTTCAAGGAGCGCCGGATCGAGCTCCACCTCGTCGACCTCCGGCGCAAGCCGATCGCCCCAGGAGAGCTGCGCCGGTTCGTCGAACGGTTCGGTGCGGCGGCCCTGCTCGATCCGGCCTCGAAGGCCTACCGCGACGCCGGCCTCGGTTACGTCCGGATGGACGAACCCGAGATCGTCGAGCGAATCCTCGCCGACCCGGCGTTCCTCCGCCTGCCGCTCGTCCGGTTCGGAAACGAGCTCAGCGTCGGGCGCGACGAGGCGACGTGGAAGAGCTGGTTCAGCGCGGCCCGAGGGGGCGGCGCGCATCCAGCACGATGAACGCGATCCCGGCGACGACGCCGACGAGTCCGAGCCAGGCCCAGAACGGATCGCCCACCATGAAGCTGCCGCCGCCGATGAGCCCGGTCCCCTGGCCGATCCAGACCAGGCCCGTCGCGATGAGAACGACACCTCCGAGCGTCCGGGTCCGATGCATCGCTCCTCCTCGGCTGCCATCCTAGACGGGTGACGAAGCGACTGACCCGGCGGGCGGTCGCCGATCTGTCCGTCGGGCCGACCGACCGGGCGACGGATCGCGAGGAGCCGCAGCCGGACACGACCGAATCGACGCCCCAGGCCGATGCCGGCCAGGCGGCCGGGGCGGCGACGGCCGGCGTGACGCCGGGCAGCCAACCGTCCGAACGGCGGAGCGGCCGGATGCTCCTGCGGCGCGGTGCCGCCGAGCGGATCGGCAAGCCGAGAGCCACCGAGGACGAGCAGTTCCTGGAGCGCCGCCCGGCCGGCCGGCCCGAGTTCATGGACAGCGACCCGTGGCGGGCCCTCCGGATCCTCTCGGAGTTCGTCGAAGGGTTCGACGCCCTGGCCGCGGTCGGGCCGGCCGTGACGATCTTCGGTTCGGCCCGCACACCCGAGGGTTCGCCGATGTACGAGCTCGCCCGGACGATCGCCCGCAAGCTGGCCGAGACCGGGTTCGCGATCATCACCGGCGGCGGCCCCGGCATCATGGCGGCGGCGAACCGCGGTTGTCGCGAGGGCGGCGGCCTCTCGGTCGGCTGCAACATCGAGCTGCCTCACGAGCAGTTCGTCAATCCGTACGTGGACCTCGGGATCGAGTTCCGCTACTTCTTCGCCCGCAAGACGATGTTCGTGAAGTACGCGGACGCGTTCGTCATCCTGCCGGGCGGGTTCGGAACCCTCGATGAGCTCTTCGAGTCGCTGACGTTGATCCAGACCGGCAAGGTCCGCGACTTCCCGGTCATCCTCGTCGGGCGCTCGTACTGGGACGGCCTGCTCGACTGGATGCGCAGGACGCAGCTTTCGGCCGGGGCGATCGCCGCGACCGACCTGGACCTGCTCAAGCTGACCGACGACCCCGATGAGGTCTGCGACATCGTGCGGGCGTACGCGATCCGCGCCCATGCCGACGTGGCGAAGACGAGGGGCGGCGGAACCCGCTCGAGCTAGGCCCGACCGCTTCGGGTGCGTCCGGGCACGGCGCAGGCCTCGGATCATTCCGTGGATGTCTAGAACGGCCCGGAACGCCGCATCGCGACCCGATTGACGCGGCGGATCGGCCCACACGCATATTCGCCGGGCAGATCCGCCTCCGCCGGGCGATCGTGGACCGTCCTGAACCTCCACGGAATATATCGTGAAGGCGGAGCGCCTCGTGCGACGGAACTAGCCCGGGATCGCGATCTCGATCCGGCGGTCCACGATCCGCAGCGGGTAGTAGCGGAAGCGGCGGACGCGCGTCATCCGGCGCGCCTCGGCCTTGAGCCCCGGCGGGTCGGTCTTGGGTTCGCGGCCCGCCGGCGACCAGGTCGGGTGGTACGCGCCGTCGGGGTCGAGCCCGCCGGTCGTCGGCATCCGGACCGGGTCGCCCGTGCACAGGTCGAAGCGGCCCTCGTGGAGCGGGCAGGCGACGATGCAGCCGTCGAGGGCGCCGATCGACAGCGGCGCCGACATGTGCGGACAGCGGTCGTCGACCGCGACGAGCCCGGCGACCGTGTGGGCCAGCAGGATGTCGAGATCGCCGACTGTGACCCGGCGCATCTCTCCGGGCGCCAGCTCGTCCGCGTCGCCGACCGCGTGCCACGCGGCGCCCGCGGTGCCGGGCACGGCGAGGTGGGCGGGGTACGGAGCCGGGTCCGGGTTCACCCGGCGATCGTAGCGCGGCCGGGCGGCCCCTGCCGCAGATTGACGGCTCGAGGCTCGCCCGGGTCGTGGCGGGCGCTCAGTCTGCGGCCGGAAGCGGCGGCTTGACCTCGATGCTCCCGCGGCGGGCCGGTGTCTCGTGGACCGGGTCCGGCCCGGCCGTCCGCCGGAGCGGCAGCTCGCGCATCGCCAGCGCCGCGACGAACGCGAGGATCGTCGCCGCGACCGCGATCCAGAAGGTCTGGGCGATCGCGAGGCTCATCGCATTGCCGAAGGCCGCATCGAACCGCGGCACGAACGGCTCGAGGAAGCCCTGGAACGCCGCCGGCACTTCCTCGAGGATCGCCCGGCCGAAGCTCTGGCCCACGCCGGTCTGGTCGCCCAGGTCGATCCCGCCACCGCCGGCCATCTGCTGGAATCCGGCCTCGATCATCGGCCGGAGCTGCTCGGGAGCCGCGGCGACGATGTCGCCCTGGATCGGGGCGAGCTGCCGGGGCAGCTCCTCCTCGAGCGACTGGCCGAAGACCGTGCCGGCGATCGCGAGGCCGACCGAGCCGCCGATCTGGCGGAAGAACGTCAGGTTGCTCGTCGCCACGCCGAGCTTCGCGAACGGCACGGCATTCTGGACGATGATCGTGAAGACCGAGAGCGTCGGGCCGATGCCGAGACCGGCCACGAACATCCAGAAGAACAGGGCGAGGTAGTCGGTGTCCGCGCGGAGCTGCGTCATGAGGACGATCCCGGCGGCCATGAGGCCGAGACCGGCGAGGACGATCGCCTTGTATTTGCCGGTTCGCGACACGAGAGCGCCGGCGATGATCGAGCTCGCGATGAGCCCGACGAGCATCGGGAAGATCAGGTAGCCGGAGTTCGTCGCGGACTCGAGTCGAACGACCTGGAACCAGCGCGGCAGGAAGATGATCGCGCCGAAGAACCCGAAGCTGACGAGGAACGTCGAGATCATCGCCGCGGTGTAGGTCCGGTTGCGCCACAGATCGAGCGGGACGATCGGCTCCTTCGCCCGGGACTCGACGAAGACGAAGACCGCGCTCAGCAGGAGCCCGATCGCGATGAAGCCGCCGACGGTCGGCTCGGTCCAGTCGCCGGCCGCCTTGTTCGTCAGCCCGACGAGCAGGAACGAGATGCCGATCGTGAACACGATCGCCCCGAGGATGTCGAAGTTGGGCGCGGCGCCGGTCCGCTTGATCGTCGGGAGCAGCCGCCAGATCACGTACAGGCTGACGATGCCGATCGGCAGGTTGACGAAGAAGATCCAGTGCCAGCCGATCGTGTCGGTCAGGAAGCCGCCGAGGCCCGGGCCGATCAGGAACGAGATCCCGAACACGGCCCCGAACAGGCCCTGGTACTTGCCCCGCTCGGCGGGCGTGAAGAGGTCGCCGATGACCGCGAGGGCGATCGGGAAGAGGGCGCCGGCTCCCAGCCCCTGGATGCCGCGGAACAGGATCAGCTGCCACATCTCCTGGCTGAGCCCGGACAGGACGGAGCCGAGGAGGAACAGGCTGATGCCGATCATCAGCATCGGCCGCCGTCCGTAGAGGTCGGAGAGCTTGCCGTAGA
>DASTEU010000369.1:0-3606 GCA_035709325.1 Candidatus Limnocylindrales bacterium
GTTCCGTGACACGCGAACCGCCGACATGTCGTTCGCCTCAAACCTTCTCGGCGCGATGGTCGGCGGCGCTCTCGAATACGTCTCGCTGCTGACCGGGTATCGAACTCTGCTGATTGTGGCCGCCGGTCTCTACGCACTCGCCCTCGTTCTTGCCACTCGGGTCAGGGTGCTCGGAGATCGCGAGCTGCAAGAGGCGAACTAACAAGACGGTCGGAATCACCCGCTGCGAATCCGCCTCGCCGACTCCCTGCCTGGGATTGATCATGCGAAACTCCGCGCCATGCGATATTCCCGACTCGTTGTCCCGATCTTCGTCCTGTCCGGCGCGGCCGGTCTGATGTACGAGATCGTCTGGGCGCGCCAGCTCGTCCTCGTCTTCGGCAACACGACCCAGGCCGTCTCGACGATCCTCACGGGCTACTTCGGGGGGATGGCGGTCGGCAGCTTCCTGGGCGGCCGGCTCGCCGACCGAGTCCGCTCGCCCCTCCGGCTGTACGGCGTGATCGAGGTCGTGCTCGTCCTCGTTGTGCTCGCTACGCCGATCACGTTCCGGCTGCTCCACGAGCTCTACCGCGACGCCTACCCGGCGCTCGAGGCGACGCCGATCGCGGTGGCCCTGCTGCGATTCGTCCTCGCCGTTCTCGCCCTGGCACCCGCGACCATCCTCATGGGTGCGACGCTGCCGGCCCTCACCCGCCAGCTCTCCCGCGACGCCCACCTGTCTCGGGCGTTCGGCCGGCTCTACGCCGCGAACACGATCGGGGCGATCATCGGCACCGTCGCCGCCGGGCTTGTCCTCATCGAGCTGCTCGGCCTGACCGGAACGCTCGTCACCGCGGCGAGCTGCTCGGGGATCGCCGGACTCGTCGCGATCTGGCTGTCGCGGGGCAACCTCGCCGACACGCCGCCGACGCGGACCCACACCGCGAGCGAGGCACCGATCGATGCGCCTGGCAATGCCTACAGCCGCCCCCGCCTCGCCCTCGCCCTCGCATTCGTGTCGGGCCTGACCTCGCTCGGCTACCAGGTCCTGTGGACCCGCCTGCTGTCGTCGGGGACCGGCAACTCGACGTACGTCTTCACGATCATCCTCGCGACGTTCCTCATCGGCATCGCCCTCGGCGCGACGTTCTTCAGCACGATCCGGACCCGGATCGGCGACCCGGTGA
Organism: Candidatus Limnocylindrales bacterium; assembly: GCA_035709325.1. Lineage (GTDB taxonomy): Bacteria > Chloroflexota > Limnocylindria > Limnocylindrales > CSP1-4 > CF-46. The sequence goes on from DASTEU010000369.1 coordinate 1,170, forward strand.
AGCTCCTTGCCACCGCCCAGGTCCTCGTCGCGACCCTGGCCATCCTCGGGCTCGTGCTCGTGATCGGCCGGCCAGGTCCGCTCGACCCGAGCCAGCCGCTCGCGAGCGCCTGGGCGATCTTCGGGCCGGTCCTCTTCGTCGTCCTGCCCGCGACATTCGTCATGGGCCTGAGCTTCCCGGCCGCCTCCGCGCTGCTCGGCGACGCACCGTCGCGGATCGGGACGAGCTCCGGAACGCTGCTTGCGGTGAACACGTTCGGGGCGATCATCGCGACCTTCGCGATCCCCTTCGCGGTGATCCCCGTGATCGGTTCCCCCGAGGCGGTCGCGGTGCTGGCGATCGTCAACGCCCTGACGGCGGTCGGGATCGTGCTCGGCAGCTCCGGGATCGGAGCGGTCCGCCGGGCGGTGACGACCGTCGCCGGCGGGGCCGTGGCCGTCGCGATCGTCGTCAGCCTCGTCGTGCCGGGCGTCATCGTCGACCCCGCCGAGACCCGGATCAGGAACGGTGGCGGGACGATCTTCGCCTCGGCCGAGGACGAGATCGCCTCGGTCCAGGCCGGCCGGCGCAATCTTCACGAGCTCTGGGTCACGGGGACATCGATGACCCTCCTCACCGTCGACGCGAAGCTCATGCCGATCCTGCCGCTCATGCTCCGGCCGGATTCGGAGAGCGCGTTGACCGTCGCCTTCGGGATGGGTTCGACGTACCGGGCGGCGCTGATCGCCGACCTCCGGACCGACGGGGTCGAGCTCGTCCCGTCGGTCCCGACGATGTTCGGCTGGTTCTACGACGACGCCGCGGCCGTCCTCGCCGATCCCGACGGCCGCCTGATCATCGCCGACGGCCGGAACCACATCGAGCTCACCGACGAGACCTACGACATCATCGTGACCGACCCGCCGCCGCCGATCGAGAGCTCGGGCGCGTCGGTGATCTCCTCGCTCGAGTACTACCAGGCTGGCCGGGCCCGCCTGAACCCGGGCGGAGTGATGATGCAGTGGACGCCGTACGGCGGCAGCGTCGACGAGTTCCGGGCCCACCTCCGCACGTTCCATGCGGTCTTCCCCCACGTCCTCATCGCGTTCGGGCCCGGCGGCTACGGCTTCTTCCTCTTCGGCTCGGGCGAGCCCCTCGCGTTCGAGGACGCAGCGATCCGCGACGTGCTGGCCCGGCCCGGCGTCCTCGAGGAGATCTCGTCGGCCTACGACTCGCCCGAGTCCACGGTCGAGGGCTGGATCGAACGAATCCGCTCGCTCGTCTGGATCGCCGACGAGGAGGTGGCCCAGTTCACCGGTGACGGCCCCCTCATCACCGACGACCGGCCGCTCCCCGAATACTTCCTCCTGCGACGCCTCTTCGGGACACCGTCGCCGCGAGTGACGCCAACCGAGCTGTTCCGGCTCACCGGCCGCTGAGGGGTCACGTCGGGGTCGCCGGCGGCCGTCGGTGCGCTGGACCGACAGGTACCATCCGGCCATCCCGGAACTCCGACTGGATCGGTAAGGTCGAGGCTCGCGGATGGGCTCGGTCTTCGTCTCCGGCCGCGATTCCGCCGCAGGAGAGCAACCCGTGCAGCTCCGATCGCAGCAGGTCACGTCCTCCAGCGAGTGGCTGGCCGAGCCGATCCTGCCCGCCGTCCGGCCGCTCGCTGGGCCTGCCGTCCGCCTCTTTCTGACGAGCGCCGTCGTCCTGTTCGTCGAGCTCATCCTCATCCGCTGGATCCCGGCGAACGTCACGTACATCGGCTTCTTCCGGAACTTCCTGCTGATGGCAAGCTTCCTCGGCATCGGCGCCGGGATCCTGTTCGGGCGCGACCCGCGCCGCCTACCGATCTCACCGTTCGCACTCGTCCTGCTGGGCGTGACCGCCCTGGTCGGGAGCGCGACGCTCGAGGTCGAGATCGCGACCGAGGGCGAGGTCTTCTTCGGGCTCTCGGAGAGCCAGGGCGGCGACCCCGGCTTCCTCGTCCTCTCGCTCATCGTCATGCTGACCTCGATCGTCATGGCCGCGCTGGCCCTGCCGCTCGGGCGTCTGCTCACCTCGATGCCGCCGCTTCGAGCCTACGCGATCGATATCGGAGGGTCGATGACCGGCATCGCCGGGTTCTCGATCCTCTCGGCGCTGGGCACGCCACCGGCGTTGTGGTTCGCCGTCGCCGCGGGGATCCTCGGCCTGCTCACGCTCGGCGCCGGGGTCAGCCGCTGGTCGATCGCGTCGGGCGTCATGCTCGCCGGGGTCGTCGGGCTCTCGATCGCCCAGCAGCCGCCCGCCACGACCTGGTCGCCGTATTACCGCATCTCCGAGCACCAGACCGGGCCGGTCACGTCGCTGAACGTCAACGGCATCCCCCACCAGGCCCTCTGGCCGATCGAGGCGCCGTACAAGGAGGACTTCTACGAGCAGGTCTACCGCTGGTTCCCGGATCGGACGTTCG
>DASTEU010000370.1:0-5917 GCA_035709325.1 Candidatus Limnocylindrales bacterium
CCGCCGTCGCGGCCGTGGCCGACGGTCGGTCGAGCGCCGGCCGCCGGCGGCTCACGGCGGCGACGCGAATCCGGCCGCTCCGAACGCGGCCCGACCGTCCGGGCCGGCGAGCCATTCGAGGAAGGCCCGGCCCTCGGCGGCCCCCGGGGAGTCCCGAACCACGACGCCGGCGTAGGTTGCGACGATCTCGACGCCGGCCGGGAGCGGGATCGTCTCGACGCCGGGGGTCCGCGCCACATCGGTCGCGTAGACGATCGCGGCGTCGCCCTCGCCGAGCCCGATCTTCGCGACGACCGCGGCCACGTCATCCTCGCGGCTGACGACGTTCGCGGCATAGCGGGCGGCGAAGTCCCCCGGATATCCGGGCAGGGTGGCAAGCCGGCCGACGAGCTGTCCGGCATAGGCGGTGATCGGCACGCCCTCGCCGGCGGCGATGACCGCGACGCCGTCGGCGGCCAGGTCGCGGGGCGCTCGCACCAGCTCCCGACCGGCCGGGACGACGATCGCCAGGCGGTTCCCCGCGAAGGGGACCGGCGAGCCGGCCGTCAGGCCCGCCGCCTCGAGACGGTCGGCGTTCGCGAGGTCCGCCGAGAGGAAGAGGTCCGCCGGAGCGCCCTCCTCGATCTGGACCCGCAGGGCCGTCGAGGATGCGTAGGCCACGCGGACGACGAGTCCCCGATGCCGCGCCTCGTAACCTGCGCCGGCCGCCTCGACGGGTTCCCGCAGGGAGGCGGCCGCAAAGACCACGAGCGTCCGCTCGCCCACCCCGCCGATCGTCGACCCGCGCGCGCCGCCGCAGCCGGCCGCCGCCAACGCGACGAGAATCACGGTCGCCGACGCGATTCCGGCGGATCGCCTGCCGCTCACGCCCGCTCGCGGAGGGATGGCACCTCGACGATCACGTTCGTCGCCTTGACCACGCAGACGGCTTCGTCACCGACCTGGAGGTCGAGCTCCTCGACCGCCTCCGCCGTCATCAGGCTCACGATCCGGTGCGGACCCGCCAGCACCTCGACGACGGCCGCGACCCGATCATGTTCGATCCGCGTCACGATGCCGGCGAAGCTGTTGCGGGCCGACCGGGCGACCATCGGCCGCTCCGCTCCCACCCGCCGGCGCTCTCGGAGCAGGCGCGTGACCTCTCCGATCGGGACGAGGCGCTGACCGCCGCCCGACCGGCTCGTCGTCAGGCGCCCTTCGGTCTCCCATCGCCGGATCGTCTCGACGGTCACGCCGAGCATCTCGGCGGCCTGCCCGACGCGGACGACCCCGGCCTCACTCATGATCGCACCTCGTCTCTAGAGAGTCGGGCGATTATATCTCGCTATTGCGACCGAGATCGAGTGGTGGGACGCAGATGAGCGAACGTATCGCAATACTTGACTCGCGACGATGCCAGGGCCGACCATGACGGCCACTTGTGTCGGGGTGTCGTCCTCGCGCCCCAGACCGGGCAGCTGGCGGGGTGGGTGGCCTGGTGAAGTTCGGGCTACTTGGGGAGCGGGCCTGGGGTGCTGTCGGCGAGTACGGTCGCGACCAAGGTGAGCAGGCTGGAAGCTGCCAGAAGAACCGACGAGAGGAGAACACGGGGGCGAAGGGTACGCACGGGAGATCTCTCCTTCCCGCCCGGGCAGCAGGGCGCGAGGACCCGACGATGGTAGGCGGTGCGCATGGGAAAGGCAAGTATTACTAACCTACTGCCGGACGGGCGCGATCGGCGTCTCCGGGTGAGCCTCGGACTCGAGCTGCGACGGCGGCGCCTGGCCGCCCGGCTCTCGCAGGACGACGTGAGCCCGCCGCTGACGCGCGGCTTCGTCTCCCAGGTCGAGCGCGGCCGGACGATGCCTTCACTTCCGGCGCTCATCGTCATGTCCGAACGGCTCGGGACCTCGGCAGACGAGGTCCTGCGCGCGGTCAACCGGGCCTTGAACTCGGAGTATGCTCTGCGACATGAAGACGACTGAGCGCCGCAGCCTGGCGGTCGAGGACCGCGACCTCGCCCAGCAGATCGGTGCCCGCCTCAAGGCGGCCCGGCTGCGGGCGGGCCTGACCCAGCAGCAGGTCGCCGCCGGGCGCTACACGAAGGCGTACGTGAGCGCGCTCGAGAACGGCCTCATCAAGCCGTCGATGGCAGCCCTCCGGTTCCTGGCGGTTCGCCTCGGTACGACGCCAAGCGAGCTGCTCGCCGATGCGGACCAGCGCTGGGCCCGCATGGAGGCCGAGCTGCGCCTCGCCGCAGGCGACTGGCAGGCGGCGGTCGACCGATTCTCCGATCTGCTCGATGGCGAGCCGCAGGGACTCGAGCGGGCACGCGTCCTCGTCGGGCTGGCCGAAGGCTACTGCCGCCTCGGCCGGGCGACCGAAGCCATCAGGTTTGCGAGCGAAGCCGACGAACGTTTCACCCGCTCGGGACTCCGTGACGAAGCCCGGCGGGCCCGGTACTGGCTCGCCGGCGCTCACCACCTGTCGGACAACCCGGACGAGGCGCGCCGACTGTTCGAGCAGCTCCTCGCGGAGGACTCCGAGGCCGCGCCGCTCGGCCCCGACTTCCGGGTTCGCGTCCTCGTGGCACTCGCGGCGGTGATGACCCAGGCCGGACAGCCCAGGCGGGCGCTCTCCCTGCTCGAGGAAGCCCGGGGCATCGGGGCCGACATCGACGACCGCCGCCGGGCCGCGCTCCTCTCGTCACTCGCGCTCGGCTATCGGGCGACGGGTGACATGGAGGCGGCGATGCGCTCCGGCCTCCAGAGCCTCGCCCTCTACCAGGCGGCCGATGCCGTGCTCGAGTCGGCCTCGGTCGAGAACGAGTTGGCGCTCATCTATCTCGGCCTCGGGAACGTGAAGGAGGCCCGCAGCCACGTGACCGTGGCCAGGACGACGTTCGAGGCCGGCGGCAACGATTTCCTCCTGGCCCATGTTGCGGAGACCGAAGCGCGAATCGATCTCGCGGAGGGCCGCCCGGACGCCGCCGCCGAAAAGGCCGCCGCGGCCGGCGAGATGGCCCGCCGAACCGGGAACAGGAAGGCGGAGATCAGCGCGCTCGTGACCGCCGCCCGGGCGGCCCGGAGTGCCGGCGACGGGGCGGCCGCGGCGGCGACGTTGGCGAAGGCAGCGAAGCTCGCCCGCAGCGGCCCCAGGCCACGGCTGCGCGAGATCCTCTCAGAGTGGAGCGAGCTCCTCGCCGAGACCGGCGACCACCAGCGGGCCTACGAGCTGAGCCGCGAGGCGCTGACCCTCGTCTGACGCGCCGCTGCCGGCACGCCGGCTCGCGATTGGCCGCGCGAGGCATCAAGTATTTGTTGATTTGTCGACCGACGATGCCGCACACTGAGCGCACCATGGATCCCACGCCCGTTCGCCCGGCGACCCGGCCCGACGCCCGTGCGGCGCTCCGGTCGGCCCTGGCACCGGGCGAGAAGGTCACGCATCTCGTGCCCGCCATCGGATGCATCCTCGCGCTCACGACCGAGCGACTCATCGTCGCCCGCGAAGGGTCGGCCTTCCGACCCAAGACCGGCGTCAGGCGCTGGGACCTCGATGAGCGGCTCTCCATGCGGGCGGGGCTCGTCCGCCACGGGACCGGCACCCTGGCGATCCTCTGGGACCGGGATGCGACGAGCGTCTTCGTCCGGGCCGAGCACTGGGACGCCGCGCTCGAGCTGGTCGGAGCCGTACGAGTCTCGGTCCGCCGGGCGACGGCTGGCCGCAGGTAGCGCACCGACCGAGGAGCCTCGTCCGCGGTTTCGGGACTCGGGACACGGGCCTTCGGGCCATCCGGCCCATTGGGCGCTCCCGAGCCGCCTCCGACGATGAGCGCCAGGGAGGCACCCTCATGCGATCGACCCGTCGAGATCGAACCCAGGCACGCGACGAACGCGTTCTCGCGGTGGAGGCCGGCCAGGTCGTCTGTCCGCGCCGGGGCATCGTCGACCTCGAGGCGTGCTTCGTCTGCCGTTCGTACCGTGGCTTCCGCGACGGCCATGTCGAGGGTCTCGTCTGCGCCGGGGACGAGGACGCCGGCATCGCCTGGTTCCTGCCCCCGATCTGATCGTCACGCCGCCCATGCCTCGCGCCAGGCCTCGCGCCCGGCCGCCCGGTGGGCCGCCCGCTGCCTCAGGCCGTCGGGGCCGAGCCGCCAGCTCGCTCCGTGTGGCGTCCGGTCCGCCGCTCCTCGGTCCCGCTGTGGACGATCAGGACCGAGCTCGGCACGTGGTGCAGGACGTTACGCGCGACGCTGCCGAGCAACAGGCGAGCGACGCCCGTCCGACCGTGCGTTCCCACCACGACGAGGTTCGCGTGCCACGTCCGGGCGGCCGCGATGATCTCCGCCGCCGCGTCGCCGTCGCGCCGCTCGCGTTCGACGGTCAGCCCGTCCGCCGCCAGACGGGCGGCCATCTCGCGGACGAGCTCGTCGGACTGCTGACGGGCGCCGTCGGCCGCCTCGACGTAGAGGGTCATCATCTCCGGCGACCCTGCCTCGGGAAAACCGGTCCACCACGGCGTGCGGACGTCGGTCACGCTCAGGACGCGGATCGTCGATCCGCCGAAGATCGGCCACTTCGGCAGGAGGGCCGCCGCGCTGGACGCCGCGCTCGAACCGTCCCAGGCGAGGATGACCCTGTCGATGCTGTGGCCTCGGGCAACGAGCACCGGGACCGTCGCGTGGTCGACGACCTCGGCGGAGACCGATCCGAGCAGCATGTCCTGGATCGTGCCGTGCCCCCGGCTGCCGACCACGATGACGTCGGCGGCGATGCGCAGCGCCTCGTTGACGATGACTGAGGCGGGCCGGCCGCGGACGACCGCCCGCTCCACGGTGAGGCCCGGCCGGACCAGTCGTTCGGCGGCGGCAGCGACCGTCCGGGTCGCCTGCTCGCGCAGGTCGTCCTCGAGCCTGTCGGCGTCGACGAGGCCGATGGCCGGCCACGGCCCCCCGAACAGCTCGACGCCGGATTCGACGGCCTCGAGGACCTCGACCGTGGAACCGGGCGGCAGGGCGAGATTGGCGACGAGCTCGACGGCCGTGCTCGCCGGGTCCGAACCATCGATCGCGACGAGAATCCGCATGTCAGCCTCCCGCTGGCGGGCGCTCCGCGGGCCCGCCCCGCGCGCCCGCGGGGTGCCGGCCTCATCAATGCCCGCCCCATCATCGCCCGCGGCCGCCAGGGCGGCATCGGCCATTGGGGGTCCGTGGCGCGGTCCGAACGGCCCAGGCCCGAAGGGGTCGGGCCCGCCGTGATTCCAGGCGCGCCCGGGTGGACGGAGACCCGGGCGCGCCGGTGGCCGGGCGCGGGTCAGACCCTGCCCTTCGGAACCGTGTGCCAGTACGTCTTGTTTAAGACGATCTTGCCGAGATGCCAGAGCTGGTTCGGCTTCGGCGGCTTGGGTGGATGCTCGTAGTCGAACTGGAGAAGCGTGCCCTTGCCGTCGCCGACCTCGAAGAAGCACATGACCTTGCCTTCGTAATCGGCATGTTTGCCATGCGGCTCGCGACCCTCGACGGCGGCCGTGATCCGCTCGGCGACGACCGGGGCCTCGAAGTGGGCCGTCGATCCCGCCTTCGAGAGCGGCAGATCGGTCGCGTCGCCGAGGGCGAAGACGTTCGGCCGGCCGCCCACCTGGAGCGTCGCCCGGTCGGTCGGAAGCCAGCCGCCCGGTGCCGGGGCGAGCCCGGAGTCGATGAGGAACTGCTGCCCGCGGTGGGGCGGGACGAGGATCAGGAGGTCGTACGGGAAGTCCTCGCCCTCGAGGGTCTGGACGACCTTGCGCTCGGGGTCGATCGTCTCGACGTTGCAGAACGTGTTGAGGTTGATCCCCTTTTCGGCCAGGATCGGCGTCGCCATGTCGCTGACCGTTTCGATCGTGAAGGCCCGCCCGATCGGCGAGAGGAAGTCGATCTCGGACTTCTCGCGGAGGC
>DASTEU010000371.1:0-12366 GCA_035709325.1 Candidatus Limnocylindrales bacterium
GGCGCCCGGGCGGCCCTGCTCCCGGCCCTCTCCGACGCCTCCGGCCTGCCGGCGATCGAGGCGATCGCCTGCGGTGTGCCGGTCGTCGCGTCCGCGGTGGGGGCGCTGCCGGAGATCGTGGGCGCGGCCGGCATCCTCGTCGAGCCGCGGGACCCGGCCCGCCTGGCCGAGGCGCTCGCGACCGCGGTCGCCGACGACCGAGTCCACGCCCAGCTCGTCGCCGCGGCCGTCGAACGCGCCTTGAGCGACCGCCGGACATGGGCCGAGGTGGCCCGCGAGACACGGTCGATCTATGGCGAGGTCGGCATCGCGGGCTGAGACGCCGCGGCCACGGCCGAGCTGCCGCTCGGCCTCGGCGCGCCGGGGCGCCGGGCCGGGGGTGGCGCCTGCCGCCCAGCGCCCCGGCGCCCGGCGCCGAATGTTGCCCCGGTGATTAGCGGGCCGCACAACGTGCGTGTTCGAGCCGTTTGAAGCGCGGGATATCGCCCGCAGGCATATCCGGGCCGTGGGAGCGGCCCATCGGCCATGTTGTGCCGCGGATTACGCCTCCACGGAATATTCAGGGCGCCAGCGGCGGGGCCGCGCCCGGCGGGGCCGCTACGGCGGGCAAGGGCGGTGGATGGGGCGGGCGAGGGCGAGGGCGGGGCCGGGGCGCCGGCGACCGCGGTCGCGAGCGCCCGGGCGTGACGAGCCGGCGGCGCGGCATGACACTCGCCTCCGCGCGGCCCACTACTCCGGAACGTTGCCCTCCCCGAGCGGATCCGGCGGGGGCGGCGGAGCGCCCGGCGGGAAGGTGATCTTCGAGCCGGCCTGCATCACGTGGATGAACGTTCTGGCCGGGGTCCCGCCGCGACACCGCCTCCAGGGTCCCGATATTCACCCGATGCTTACCAGGCGGCATGAGACGCCGTCTGCCGCCATTTCGAGCCACGAATAGCGGCCCCATGCATAACCAGGCCTCAGTAGCGGCCCTTCGGCTGTTTCGTATGGCCGATTACGCCTCCACGGAATATCCAGGGGACGCGCCGCCGGGCGGGCAGGACGCCGGCTGGCATGCCGAGAGGGTGCGGGCCGGCCTGTCGCCCTACTCCGGGTTGTTGCCCTCCCCGAGCGGATCCGGCGGGGGCGGCGGAGCGCCCGGCGTGAAGGTGATCTTCGAGCCGGCCTGCATCACCTGGATGAACGTCTGGCCGGCGGCCAGGCGGACCGGCTCCCCGTCGGCGTCGAAGAAGAGCGTCGGTTCGGTCAGCGACTCCTTGCGCCACGTGCCCTTGGTCGTCGTCCCGTTCGTCGAGATCCAGGCCGTCCCGGAGCCGACGACGTCGGCCTCGAGGCGGTGCTTGTTCGAGCCGTCGTTCAGCGGGCCGAAACGCATGAGCATGACGATGACGTTCCTGGGATTGACTCGCCTGCCGGTCGAGGCGTCGACCTGTTTCTTCTCGCCGGTCACCGAGCGCAGGTATGTGTTCGTCTGCCATTCGTACTTGTAGGTGATCTGGTTGGCGGAATAGGCGACGACGATTCTGCCGCCGCGAGGGCGGTACTGCGGTGCGACCTCGGGCGCGAACGTCCATGCCGGGGTCAGCGGACCGTCGGCGGCCTTCAAGCTCGATGCAAGCTTCCGGAGGTGCTCGCCGTCGGTGTAGAGGTTGTGTGGCGAGTGGCGGTCCTTCACCCGCCAGAACGACCCGGCCCAGCGGAACTCGTCGGCGTTGTAGACGAGCTGACCGCTGCCCTTCTCGCGGAGGGTCCGAAGCGCCTGCGGCGAACCGCCGGCGTGGGCGTAGACCGCGCGCCACTCGGCCGCCCACGCGATGTAGTAGTAGCGGGCGCTGCGGACCGGCCCGACGAGCCCGGGCACGTTCTCCTGGAAGACGAGCATGTAGCGGGGGATCCCGCCTTCGGCCGGAGCGTGCCAGACGACCGACGCGGCGCTGAACCCGGATTGCGGCCGGGCCGGACCGAGATCGTCGACCATTACCGCGATCGGGTGCTGGGCGGCCCGCTCCGGGGACACGAGGACGCCGGTCAGCGGCGCCGGAACGGGGACCGGCGTGGGGACCGGCGTCGGGGTCGGGGTCGGGGTCGGTTCGGGCGTGGGCGTGGGCCGCGCCGTCGGGGGCGGCGTGAGGCTGGCCGACGGGGTCTGCGGCGACCCCGACGGGCTGGCGCCCGCGACCTGGCTGGGGCCCGGAGACGGGCGCGCCCCGAGCACACCGCTGGCCACGCCGGCGACGAGCACGACGAGGATCGCGAGGACGGCGACGATCGCGACGATCGGTCGCGGGCGACGATTCGTGGCGTGGCGTTCCATGTCCCCTCGAAAGGTCCGAAGTCGGCGGCCGGACGTGACGGGCCGTTCGCTCGACGGTGACGGACGTGCGACAGTTCCGCGCGCAGGATACTCGCTCGGGGCAACGATCCCGTTGCGCGTTTCGGCGACGCGTCAGACGGACGGTCCGTTGCCAACGAGGGTAGGCTGCCCGCAGACCACCGATGCACGCGTTCGAGGACGAGGGATGACCGAACAGGAACAGCCCGAGATGCCGCCGGCAGGGCCGGACACACAGGCAGGGTCCGATACACAGGCAGGGTCCGACACTCAGGCAGGGTCCGATACACAGGCAGAATCCGACACACCGGCAGCGGCCGACCAGCCGGCAGCCCACGGCGACACCGATCCGCTGGCGGAGGCCGAGGCACAGGCCGCCCGGGAGGCGGCCGAGGAGACCCGAAGCGGCCCGAAGGTCGTCGAACCGACCGCCAGGACCAGCCGCAAGGCCGTCCCCCGGACGGCGGCAGGCGCGGCGTCGGACGAGGCAGAGGTCGCCCGCCCGGCGAAGGCCCGGACCGGGGTCGTCCCGGTCGGCGGCTCGGCACCGGAGACCCTGGTTCTCCACCGGAGCGGCGCCGACTCGGTGTCGGCCGTGAACATCGACGTCAGCCAGGGCGGCATCGGCCGGGCCCGGGCGACCGACATCGCCCTGAGCCAGGGCGGCATCGGCCTGGCCCGCGGCGAGCGCGTGTCGGTCGAGATGGGCGCGATCGGCGCAGCGTTCGGGAGCGAGGTCCGGCTGACGCAGGGGGCTGCCGGCTCCATCCTCGCCCGGGACGTCAGGATCGAGCAGGCCGGCGTCCGGACGATCGTCGCCAATCATGTGACGGCCGAGCGCACGACCGGTGTCGTGTTCCTGCTTGCCCGGCGCGTCGAGGGCGACGTGCGGGCGGTCCTCGACTGGCGCGGGGCCCTCGCATTCGGGGCCGCGTTCGGCCTGATCGTGGGCCTGCTGCGCCGCCGGCGCTAGACGCCGGCCACGGCCGGCCGCGATCGAGCCGGACCGTCGCAGGCCGTCGGCCGGACCGCGGCCGACGGTCCGGCCGCGACCCTCGGCTATACTCGACGCCCGGCCCGCGCCCGATTGCGCGACCCCTCCGCCGCCCGAATCGGTCCTGCCTGATAGGAGCCCACCGACACGTGATCGACCCCTCCGCGCGCGTCCATGCGACGGCGGACCTCGAGCCCGATGTGAACGTCGGCGCCGGGACCAGCATCTGGCACCGGGCCCAGGTCCGGACGGGAGCGACGATCGGCCGGGAGTGCGTCATCGGCCGCGACGTCTTCATCGACGAGGGCGTCACCCTCGGCGATCGGGTCAAGGTCCAGAACCTCGCCCTCGTCTACCACGGCGTTACCGTCGAGGACGGCGTCTTCATCGGGCCGGGTGCGATCCTCACGAACGACCGCTACCCGCGGGCGATCACCTCCACCGGCGACCTGGCCCGGGCCGACGACTGGGAGGTCTCGCCGATCGTGCTGCGCCACGGTTGCTCGATCGGGGCCGGCGCGGTCGTCGTCGCCGGCGTCGAGGTCGGCCGCTTCGCGATGGTCGGGGCCGGCGCCGTCGTCACCCGAACGGTCCCGCACCACGCCCTGGTCGCCGGCAGCCCCGCTCGGCGGATCGGCTGGGTCTGCGCCTGCGGCGCACGGCTCGTCGACGCGAACGGCGACCCGGTGCCGGCCGAGCCCGACCGCTACTCCGCCCACACGGAACTGGTCTGCCGCGCCTGCGGTCGCAGCTACGCCTACGTCCCCGATGCCGAGTCGCTCGAGGAGCGGTCGGGGCCGCGTCAGGGAGCGCCCGCATGATCCCGATCGCCCGCCCCGACCTCGGCTCGGAGGAGATCGCCGCCGTCACCGAGGTGCTCGAGAGCGGGATGCTGGCCCAGGGCCGCAGGGTCGCCGCGCTCGAGGAGGGCTGGGCGAACTACGTCGGCGTCCGTCACGCGATCGCGATGGGCAACGGGACGCAGGCGCTCATGGCGATCTTCGCGGGGATCGACCTCGAGCCCGGCGACGAGGTCATCACCGTCTCCCATACGTTCGCCGCCACGGCGAACGCGATCCTCTACACCGGTGCGACGCCGGTCTTCATCGACATCGAGCCCGACACGTATCTCATCGATGCGAAGAAGATCGAGGCGGCGATCACCCCCCGCACGCGGGCGATCTGCCCGGTCCACCTCTTCGGGCTCGTCGCCGACATGGACATGATCCTCGCGATCGCCGACCGCCACGGGCTGATCGTCGTCGAGGACGCCTGCCAGGCCCACGGCGCGACGTTCCGCGGCCGGCCGGCGGGGAGCTTCGGGCACGGCGCGTTCAGCCTCTACGCCACCAAGAACATGACGACGGCCGAAGGCGGCTTCGTCACGACGAACGACGATCGCCTGGCCGACTGGCTGCGGCTCTACCGCAACCAGGGCATGCGTGCCCGCTACCAGTTCGAGATGCTCGGCTACAACTTCCGGATGACCGACCTCCAGGCCGCGATCGGGCTGGTCCAGCTCGACAAGCTCGAGGGCAACACGGCCCGCCGCCGGGCGATCGCCCGACGCTACGACGAGGCGTTCGCCGACCTGCCGGTCCGCCTGCCGGTCACGCCGGACGGCCGCGTCCACGTCTTCCACCAGTACACGGTCGGGGTCGGGGCGAGCCGCGACGCGATCGTCGCCGAGCTGCGCGAGGCGGGTGTCGGCGCCGACATCTACTACCCGATCCCCGTCCATCGCCAGGAATACATCATGGAGCGCGGCCTTCACGCCGAGCTGCCGGTGACCGACGCCGCGGCCGCCCGGACGCTGGCCCTGCCGATGTTCCCGACGCTGACCGAGGCCGAGCACCGGACGGTCGTCGAGGCGCTCCGCGCCGCGGTCGGGCGACACCCCGATCCAGCACTCGTCGCCGAGGCGGCCGATCGGGACACGGCGGCCATCGCCCGATGAGATCGACCGCCACCTGGCAGCCGGCCGGCGGGTCGTCCCTCCGGGTCGGGCTCGCCGGGTTGGGGTCGATGGGCCGCAACCACCTGCGGATCCTCGCCGGCCGGCCGGACATCCGGCTCGCCGCGGTCGCCGACCCGATCTCCGAGTCTCTGGCGGCGGCAACCGCCCAGTCCGGCGCCCAGGGCTTCGCCGAGCCGCTCGCGATGATCGGCGAGGCCGAGCTCGACGCCGTCGTCATCGCGGCGCCGACGACCGCCCACGTTCCCCTCGCGCTCGCGGCCATCGAACGCAACGTCGCCGTCCTCGTCGAGAAGCCGCTCGCGGCCACGGTCGAGGAGGGGATGCAGATCGTGGCCGCGGCGCGCCGCCTCGGCGTTCCCGTCCAGGTCGGCCACGTCGAACGCTTCAACCCGGCCGTCCTCGAGCTCGGCCGGCTCATCGGGGAGGGCTGGCTGTCGGCCGTCTACTCGATCGCGTCGAGGCGGGCCGGCCCGTTCCCGGCCCGGATCCGCGACGTGGGCGTGACCGTCGACCTGGCGACCCACGATGTCGACATCCTCTCGTGGATCGCCGGCGAGCGGCCCTCGCGGGTCTACGCGGAGACCGCCCAGCGCATCCATGCCGACCATGAGGACCTGCTCTTCGGCCTCCTCCACTTCCCGTCCGGGGCGACCGGCATGCTCGACGTCAACTGGCTGACGCCGGCGAAGCGGCGTCAGCTCCTCGTCGTCGGCGAGGAGGGCATGTTCGAACTCGACTACCTGACCCAGCGCCTGACGTTCACCCGGGCGACGGACACGACGAACCCGCGCCTGATCGGCGGCTACGCCCCGACCTTCGAGGGCGAGGTCGTCGACCTGTCGGTCCGGGCGTCGGAGCCCCTGGCCGCCGAACTCGACGCGTTCCTCGCGGTCGTCCGCGACGGCGGCCGGCCGATCGTCGACGCGGAGGACGGCCTGTGGGCAGTGGCCGTCGCGACCTCGCTCCTCGCGTCGGCCTCGACCGGCGCCGCCGTCGACCTGTCCGAACTCTCCACGAGGTTTGCCGTCGCATGACGATCGTGTCGCGCCCGTCGTCGGTCCGGAGCGTGCTCGGCGGCTCGATCGAGATGCCGGTTCGGGCCTGCGGCCACGAGCCGGCGGTCGAGGCCAGCCCGTGGGTCGGCGAGCCCCGGACGTCAGGACGCGTCGCGGTCGTCGGCGCCGGCAAGATGGGCCTGCCCCTCGCGGCGCAGTTCGCCGGCCACGGCTGGCGGGTCGTCGCGGTCGACGTCCAGCAGTCGGTCGTGGACGCGATCAACGAGGGCCGCTCGCACGTCGCAGACGAGCCCGGCCTCGCCGAGCTGGTCCGGGCCGCGCATGCCGCCGGCCGCCTCCGGGCGACGACCGACGGCGCCGCCGCAGCCCGCGAGTCGGACGTCGTCGTCCTCATCGTGCCGGTCATGCTCGACGACGAGCAACGGCCCGACTACCGCTCCATGGACGCGGCGGTCGCCTCGATCGGGCCGGGCATCCACGCGGGTTCGGTCGTGATCTTCGAGACGACCCTGCCGGTCGGGGACACCCGCGAGCGGTTCACGCCGCGCCTCGAGGCGGCCTCGGGGCTGCGGGCCGAGGAGGACTTCTACGTCGCGTTCTCGCCGGAGCGGCTCTACAGCGGCGCGGCCCTCCGCAACCTCGCGACGTACCCCAAGCTCGTGGGCGGCGTGGGACCGACATCGACCGCCCGGGCGGCCGCCTTCTACGACGCGGTGCTCGACGCGGAGATCGTGGCGATGTCGAGCGCCGAGGCGGCCGAGTTCAGCAAGCTCGCCGACACCACGTACCGCGACGTGAACATCGCCCTCGCCAACGAGTTCGCCCGCTACGCCGAGCGGGTCGGGGTCGACGTCCACGAGGCGATCGCGGCGGCGAACAGCCAGCCCTACTCGCACGTTCACCAGCCTGGGCTGGGCGTCGGCGGCCACTGCATCCCGGTCTATCCCCACTTCCTGCTGTCGCGCGCGCCGGAGCTCGAGCTCGTCGCCCTGGCCCGCCGGACGAACGACGGCCAGGTCGGGATCGCGATCAAGGCGCTCCAGCAGGAGCTCGGCGGGCTCGACGGCGTCCCGATCCTCGTCCTCGGCCTGACCTATCGCCACGGCGTGAAGGAGCTGGCCTACTCGCGGGCGCTGCCGCTGATCGACCGCCTGACCCACCAGGGCGCGGTCGTCTCGGCGTACGACCCGCTGCTTTCGCCCAAGGAGACGCAGCGGTGCTGCGCGACGGCCTGGGAGTGGGGCACGCGGGGTCCATTCCGGGCGATCATCACCCAGACCGCCGATCCGCTGTTCGCGACGCTCGATGCGGCCTGGTTCCCCGATCTCGCCGTCCTCTTCGACGGCCGCGACAGCCTGCGCGATCTCGCCCTGCCGGATTCGGTCGCCTACCGCGGCATCGGCCTGCCGGTCCGGCAGCGGGCGGTCTCCGGAACGGCGGCCGGCTGAATTCGTCGGTCGTTCGGCGCGAGCGAGCCGGCTCGGACCATCTAGGCTGAGGTCGTGCGAATCGTCAGCGTCGTCGGGACGCGTCCCCAGCTCATCAAGGCCGCGGCGCTGTTTCCCGAGTTGCGCGCCCGGCACGAGGAGATCTTCGTCGACACCGGCCAGCACTGGGACGACGCGCTTGCCGGCGCGTTCTTCGCCGAGCTAGGCCTGCCTCGGCCCGATCACGCGCTGGGCATCGGTGGGGGGAGCGCGGCCGAACAGGTCGGGCGGATGATCGCGGCCCTCGGCGCGCTGCTCGAGGGGGAGCGGCCGGACGCCGTGCTCGTCTACGGCGACACGAACTCGACGCTCGCCGGCGCGCTCGCGGCGACGACGCTCGGGATTCCCGTCGCCCACGTCGAGGCGGGCCTGCGGAGCTTCGACCGGCGGATGCCCGAGGAGACGAATCGGATCCTCGCCGACCACGTCTCGCGCTGGCTCTTCGCGCCGACGCCGAGGGCGGTCGCCAACCTCGCCGCGGAGGGGATCGCCGAGGGCGTCGTCCTCGTCGGCGACGTCATGCAGGACCTCGCCGCGCGGGTCGCCTCCGAGGTCCGCGACGGTGCCGCCGCCCTCGCCCCGATCTCGCACCGGCTCGGCGTCGGGCTGGCGCCCGGCGGCTACGTCTTCGCGACGATCCACCGGGCCGAGAACCGGGCGCCCGACGCGATCCGTGCCTGGGTGGCGATCCTCGAGGACGCCGCCCGGCCGGACCGGCCTGTCGTCCTCGCCCTCCATCCGGGCACGCTCGCCGCGCTCGACGCGGCCGGCGTCCGGCCGACACGCGACGTTCGGGTCGTCGATCCGCAGCCCTACCGGACCACGATCGCCCTGCAGCTCCACGCGGCAGCGGTCGTCACCGACTCCGGCGGCGTCCAGCGCGAGGCATCGTGGCTCGGCGTGCCGTGCCTCGTCCTGCGCGGCAGCACGGAGTGGGTCGAGGCGGTCGCCGGATCAGGCGGCTCGATGGTCGTGGTCGGGACCGATCGCGCGCGGGCGGCCGCCGAGCTCGCCCGCCTCGTGCCGGCCGATGCCGCCGCGGCCGCCGACCTGGCCGCGACGCGGGCGGCGGCCCTCGACCTGGGACCGGCCGGCGCCGCCGAGGCCATCGTCGCCGCCCTCGAGGGAGGCGGACGTTGAGGGTCGCGATGTTCGTCCGCAACGACGTCCTCGTCGATGCCCGCGTCCTCAAGGAGGCGGCCTCGCTCCGCGACGCGGGCCACGACGTGACGATCCACGGGATCTCCCGGCCAGGCGCATCGCGGGCCGTCGAACGCGAAGAGCGCGACGGCTTCGCGATCGTCCGGGTTCCGTTGCCCCGCTGGAACCGCTGGTGGCGCTGGTTCCGGGCGCCGTCCCGCCTCTGGTCGCGAATCCGCCATCGCGGTGCCGCGCCGCCCGGCTCGCGGATGGACGGCCTCGACTGGCTCGCGATGTGGCGGTTCGGCAACCTCGGCTGGGCCCGGGCGGCCGCCCGCGAGGCCGGTCCCGCCGACGTCTACCACGGCCACGACCTCACCGGCCTGCCGGCCGCCATCTTCGCCCGGCGGCTGCACAACGCGAGTGCCCGCGTCGTCTACGACAGCCACGAGCTCTTCGTCACGTCCGGGGCGGTCGTCGGTCGGCCGTCATGGGCGGTCGCCTGGCTCGCCCGCCGCGAGCGGGCCTGGGCGGCCGAGGCCCACGCGATCGTGACCGTGAGCACCGGCTACGCCGCCGAGCTCGGGCCGCGCCTCGGCCGCGACGACGTCGTCGTCGTCCACAACTGCCCGCCGCGGCCGACCGGCGAGCTCGTCCGGACGAACCTCGTCCGCGAGGCCGCGGGGATCCCCGACGGCGCGCCGGTCGTGCTCTACCACGGCGGCCTGCGGCCGGGCCGCGGGATCGCCCAGCTGGCCGAGGCGATGGCCGAGCCAGGTCTCGAGCGGGTCCACCTCGTCTTCCTCGGGTTCGGGCCGTCGCGAGCCGAGGCGGAGGCGTACGCGGCCGAGCCGCGCTTCGGCGGGCGGATCCACGTCCTCGACACCGTCCCGCCCCACGAGGTGGTCCGCTGGGTCTCGTCGGTCGACGTCGCGGCGATGCCGATCCAGGCCCACAGCCAGAGCTACTATCTCTCGACGCCGAACAAGATGTTCGAAGCGTTCGCGGCCGGCGTGCCGGTCGTCGCGAGCGACTTCCCGGGCATGCGCGGGATCGTCGCCGAGGATCCGGATCGACCACTCGGCGAGTTGTGCGATCCGGCCGAGCCCGCCTCGATCGCCGCCGCGATCCGGCGCATCCTCGCCTTGCCCGACGCGGAGCGGTCAGAGCTCGGCGCCCGCTGCCGGCGGGCCGCGATCGAGCGATGGAACTGGGAGACCGAGTCGGCCCGGCTCGTCGAGCTCTACGGCCGGCTCGAGCCGGGCTCGGGGGCGCCCCGTCCGCCCGAACGATCGTGACCGGCCAGGCGCCGGTCGCCCAGCGCTGCACGATCGTCCTCCCGTCGAGCGGCGCCTTCGACTCGCGAACGTGGCGGATCGCCGGGTCGCTCGCCGGGCGGGGGCACGACGTGACCGTCGTCGCTCGCCTCGAGCCTGGCCTTCCCGCCGAGGAGTCGCACCCGGACGGCTACCGGATCGTCCGCGTCCCGGTCTCCGCGGTGGACGGGTTGCCTCGGCTGCTGCGCGGTCCGGTTCGCCGGTTCAGGCAGGAGCGCGGCCGCGGGAGCCCGAGTGCGGTGCGTGGCGCCGGCGGGCCGGCCCGCTCGGCCCCGGGCGGGGCCGGGTCGGCGGGCCGCCGCGGGCCGGTCGCCCGGATCCGGGCCGGCCTTGCCGCCGTCGTCCGCCTCGCCGCGATCGCCCTCACGGTTCGGTCGCAGCGCCTCGCCGCCCGTTCGGTCGCGCCACCGGCCGATCTCGTCCACGCGATGGCCTACATGGGGATTCCGATCGGGCTCGATCTTGCCGGGCGGGACGCGGCCGCGGCGATCTACGACGCCCGCGACATCTACGTCGACGCGGCGAACCTGGCCCGGCTGCCCGGACCGGCGCGGCGGCTGTTCGGGCGGGCCGAGCGGCGCTGGGCCCGCCGCGCCACGCGGGTCGTGACGGTGAACGAACCCTACGCGGCCGTCATGGCCGATCGGTGGGGCGTGGTGCGGCCGCTCGTCGTGATGAACTGCTCGCCGGCGCCGGCCGGGTCGGTCGAGCGGGGGCGGCGGTTCCACGAGCGGCTCGGCCTGGCGCCGGCGACGCGGGTCGTCCTCTACCAGGGCGGCTTCTCCCGCGACCGCGGCATCGAGCAACTCGTCGCGGCGCTTCGCGAGCTCGACCCGGGCGTCGCCCTCGTCCTGCTCGGCTACGGTGCGCTCCAGGCGGAGCTCGAGGCGGCGGCCGCCCGGCCGGAGGTTGCCGGCCGCCTCTTCGTCCTGCCGGCGGTGCCGCCGGCCGAGCTGCTCGGTTGGGTCGGATCGGCGGACGTCGTCGCCATGCCGATCCAGCCCTCGACCCTCAACCACCGTCTGACGACGCCGAACAAGCTGTTCGAGGCGATGGCGTCGGGCGTGCCGGTCGTCGCGTCGGACCTGCCGGGGATGGCCGGGATCGTCCGCGAGACCGGCTGCGGCGTCCTGTGCGATCCGACAAGCGCCGCGTCGATCGCCGCGGCGATCCGCTCGATCCTCGAGGCGCCCGATGCCGAACGCGCGGCCTACGGCGAGCGGGCCCTCGCCGCGGTCCGCGACCGTTACAACTGGGAGGCCCAGACGGCGATCCTGCTGGCCGAATACGGCCGGCTGACGGGCCGGCCGTGGTGACCTCGCCGACGCCCCGGCGCCGCGCCGTCGTCCTCGTCGGCGGCCCGGCCGCCCCGTATTCGCGGGCCGTCCGCATCGCGCGCGCCCTCGCCGCGGAAGGGTTCGACGTCGAGATCGCGGCGATCGCCGCGCCCGGACTGGCGGAGCGAGAGCCGGTCGCCGAGGCTCGCCCGGGGGCGGTTGGTGAACCTGCTCCCGACCCGGCCGTCGGCCGGATCGAGATTCGGCGCTACCGGCCGCGCGGCATCTGGGCCGTCCTCGGGGCGAGCGAGGCGGCGTCGGGCGCGACCGCGGCGGGCGCGGCCGCAGCGGCGGACGATACGACGCTGCACGGCGGGGGCGGCCTCCGCCGCACGCTCCGCCGGGTCGCCCGAATGGTCGGCGTGCCGGTCCTCGTGGCCCGCCGCTGGCTCTTCTGGCCGCACGCGGTCCGCGGCTGGTGGGCCGCGCTCGCCCGCGACCTCGCCCCGGCCGATCTCTACCATGCCTGCGGCTCGCTCACGATCGCCGCCGCGCTCGAGGCCCGCCGGCGCCATCGGATCGGTCCGTCCGGCGGCCCTGCCCGGGTGATCTACGACGCGATCGACGACGTCGCGGAGTCGAACGAAGCGGTCGCGGTGCCGGCCCTCGTCCGCGGGCGCCACGCCCGGACCGAGGCCGCGTGGGCCCACTCGGCCGACGCCGTCCTGGCCGTGAACGACGCCCTCGCCGCCCGGCTCGCCGCGCGCTGGGACCTCGCGCATCCCCCGCTCGTCGTCGCCAACCT
>DASTEU010000372.1:0-3039 GCA_035709325.1 Candidatus Limnocylindrales bacterium
CACGGGACCGCCGGACCAAGGAGCAATCGCGATGGATCTCGACACACAGGGTCGCGACGCCACCGGGCGCCCGATCCATCGCGCCTGCCTCGTGGCCGGCTGCCCCTGCCGGACCGACGGGAGCGTCTCCGATCGTCGCCCCGCGCACGTCGCGGCGGCGGCTGCACCTCGAGGAGAGTCCGCCGGTCCATCGCGCTTGCCTGAACTCGCCTGGCGCTTCGCCGGCCTGCCCGTCGCCTGAACGGGTCGCTGCGATCGCCCCACAACTGAAGAACAACCGAATACCGACAACTGAAGAACAACCGAATACCGACAACTGAAGAACAACCGAATACCGACAACTGAAGAACAACCGAATACCAATGACCTGACCTGACGGCCGGAGCGTCGATGCCCACGACGCCCCGGTCGTTCGGTTTCTCCGGCGGGTCGGGTGTCGGCCGGTTGACACCCCCGGAACTGCAACGCCCGGGGTGATCCGTACGTCATCGGTCATACGAAGAACCTGACGGAAGCCGATGCATCTGCAAGCCGACGACCGGTAGGGTCGAAGACAGCGGATCCGGTCGAAGCGGATCCGGGAACGGAGACGGACGTGATGGACAGCGAGCAGCTCGGACGCCGGATGGCGTCGGCGCATGCCGGTCGTCGCGCCTGCCTCGTCGAGGGCTGCCCCTGCAAGGACGCGCGAATCGTCTCGCATCGGCGAGCCGCCTTCTTCGCGGCCTGGGCGCGCGATCACGGTGAGACGGCGAACCGGGTCGTCACGCCGGAGCCCGGCTGGAGGATCAGCTTCGCGCCACCGGCGGCCGCCTGACGCAGCCACCGACCCACAATCGAACACTCCGCGACGACGGCCGGGAGCCTGGGGGCAGACCGGCCGTCGTTCGTGTCCGGTGCGGTTCGATCGGTCGCCCGCCTGCCCAGGAGTGGCACCGGCACCACGGCCGATGCGACCCATCGTCATCCGTCGATCCGTGACGCCCGCGTCCGGCGATGGCCCGCCGCCCGCCCGGCCCCTAGCGTGGTTCCCAACCCGACCACCGCCCTCCAAGGAGCCCAGCCGATGTACCGTGGGTCGCGCCTCGTCGCCTCGTTCCTCCTCATCCTCACCGGAGCGCCGATGACCGCGCTGGCGCTCGGCGTCCTAGCGGGAGCGACCTTCCCCGGCGGTGCCTGGGTCGTCGTCCCGCTCGCCGTCGCCTTCGGGGTCGCCCACTTCGTCGCCCTCGGCGGGATGGTCGTCGGGCGGGCGTGGGGCCGGACACTGGCTGTCGGCCTTGCCGAAGCCGGGGGCGGGATCTCGATCGCGGCCGCGATTGCCGTCCTCCTCGGCGCCGACCCTTTGGGGGCCGCCGGCGGCCCGGAGACGGGCCTTGGCCTGGCAGCCTGGATGACCGCGATGTACGCGCTGCTCGGCATCAGCGCGGGCCGGATCCGGCTCACCGGCTGGGCTCGCCGCTCGCGCTGGTGGCCGACGCCCCTCCTCCGAGTCGCGGCCTGAACGCCGGCGTCGCCGGCGTCGCGGGCGTCGCCTCCGTCCGGCGACCGCATCGAGCCACCTCGCCGTAGACTCGCGCTCGTGACGACCGAGATCTCGCTCTACGAAGCAGCGGGCGGCATGGCCTTCTTCGAGTCGCTCGTCGACCGTTTCTACGACAGCGTCGCGACGGACCCGGTCCTGCGCCCGCTCTACCCGGAGGCGGACGACGAGCTGCCCGGCGCCCGGCGGCGGCTGACGCTCTTCCTCGCCCAGTACTGGGGCGGGCCGCGGACGTACGACCAGGAGCGCGGCCATCCCCGGCTCCGGATGCGTCACATGCCGTTCGCGATCGGGCCGGCCGAACGCGACGCCTGGTTGCGCCACATGCGCGTGGCGATCGCCTGGACCGACCCGCCGCCGGAAGTCGCGGGCCGACTGCTCGCGTACGTCGACATGGCGGCGGAAGCGATGCGGAACCGCACCTGACCCTCGGCCGGCGGCCGCCGACGACACCCGGCCCGGTACACTTGGCGGCGGGCGGCGGCTGGACGGAGGGCGCGATCGGCGATGACGGAGGCGACGGCGGACGAGGCAAGCGAGGCAGCCGGGCGGGCGGCCGAGCCGTCGCCGGAAGCGGAGCCGGAGCAGCGGGGCAAGACGATCCACGGCGAGGCGGCCAACGCCGGCCATCGCGTGCTCGCTCCCGACGATGCCGAGGTCGAGGCGTACCTCGAGACGGCCCTCAAGGCGCCGGCGCCCGAACGCTCCGAGGGCGACCGCCCGGCCGAGCCCGATACGGTCGTCGTGCTCGACTTCGGCAGCCAGTTCGCTCAGCTGATCGCGCGTCGCGTCCGCGAGCTCAACGTCTACTCGGAGCTCCTGCCGCACGACACCCCGTGGGTCGAGCTGGAGCGCCGCCGGCCGAAGGCGATCATCCTCTCGGGCAGCCCGAACTCGGTGTACGACGCCGACGCGCCGCGGCCGGACCCCGCGATCTGGCGCGGCCGGATCCCCGTTCTCGGGATCTGCTACGGCGCCCAGCTCATGGCTCACGAGCTCGGCGGCGACGTCCTCCCGGCGAGCCGCCGCGAGTACGGCCCCGCGACCGTCACGATCACCGACGAGGACAGCCTCTTCAGCGGGCTCGATCGCGACCAGCCGGTCTGGATGAGCCACGGCGACTCGATCACCCGCTTGCCCGAGGGATTCCGGCCCACGGCCCAGACCGACTCATCGCCGTTCGCCGGCCTCGTCGACCCGGCCCGCAACCTCTACGGGATCCAGTTCCACCCCGAGGTCGTGCACACGCCGCGCGGCAGGGACGTGCTCCGCAACTTCGTCGTCGGGATCGCCGGCGCGAGCCCGACCTGGACGCCGGCGAACTTCATCGAGGGCACCGTCGCCGAGATCGCCGCCCGCGTCGACCGCCACGCCGGCGCGACCGGCTCGGACGGCCTCGTGATCTGCGCCCTGTCTGGCGGCGTCGATTCGGCCGTCGCGGCGGCGCTCGTCCATCGGGCGGTCGGCGACCGGTTGACGTGCATCTACGTGGACCA
>DASTEU010000373.1:0-10102 GCA_035709325.1 Candidatus Limnocylindrales bacterium
CCCGGTACCTCGGCGAAGGCGGCGAGGCCAGCGCGATCCATCGGCCGGCGGACCACCCGCCGGAGCTCACGTACCCGTCGGGCAACACGGCCCACTACCTCGCGACCGGGGCGATGACCCGCGGGCTGTTCGGGCTCTACCGCTGGGAGATGGGCCCCGAGCCGAGCGGGCCCGGCCCGCACTTCCACCGGACCCTCACCGAGTCGTTCTACATCCTTCGCGGCACGATCCGCATCTACGACGGCCGCACCTGGATCGACACGGTCCCGGGCGACTTCGTCCACGTCCCGGAGGGTGGCATCCACGGCTTCCGCAACGAGTCGGGCGAGCCGGCGGCGATGCTCATCCACTTCGCGCCCGGTGCGCCCCGGGAGGCCTACTTCGAGGGCACGGCCAGCATCGCCTCCGGACGGCTGAGCGACGAGGAGCTCGCCGACTTCTACGTGCGCCACGACAACATCTGGGTCGAGGAGCGCTGACGAGATGGCCAGGCTCTCGGGCGGCTAGTACACCTCCGGGACGAACGACTGGTCGGTCAGGGGCGGGCGGACGTAGCCGGTGTCTGGCTGGCGCGGCGGCAGCTCGATCTCATCGGGCGTCAGGTCCTCGTACGGGATGAGGCTCAGCAGGTGGGCGATGCAGTTGAGCCGGGCGCGTTTCTTGTCGTCGGCGTTGACGACGTACCACGGCGCCTGCTTGATGTCGCAGTGCGCGAACATCTCGTCCTTGGCCTTGGAGTAGTCGAGCCAGCGCGACCGCGACTCGAGATCCATCGGGCTCAGCTTCCAGCGCTTCGTCGGGTCGTCCAGCCGGGCCTGGAAGCGCCGCTCCTGCTCCGCGTCGCTGACCGAGAACCAGTACTTGATCAGGATGATCCCGGAGCGGACGAGCATCCGCTCGAACTCGGGCGTGGAACGGAGGAACTCCTGGTACTCGTCCTCGGTGCAGAACCCCATGACGCGTTCCACGCCGGCCCGGTTGTACCAGCTCCGGTCGAACAGGACCATCTCGCCGGCCGCCGGCAGGTGGCCCACGTAGCGTTGGAAGTACCACTGGGTCTTCTCGCGCTCGGTCGGGGCGGCGAGAGCGACGACCCGGCAGACGCGCGGGTTGAGGCTCTGGGTGATCGTCTTGATGACGCCGCCCTTGCCGGCCGCGTCGCGGCCCTCGAAGACGACGACCACCTTGAGCCCCTCGTGGCGGATCCACTCCTGGAGCTTGATCAGCTCCACCTGGAGGCGGCTCAACTCCTCGAGGTACGCCCGGGTCTTCAGGCGGGGCCGCTCGGGCCGATCGGCGACGGCGGTCACCGCATCGCTCGAGGGCTCGAGGTGCGCAGGCGCGTTCCGCTTGGCCATCGGAGGCTCCACCTCGCGCGAGAGTCGACCAAGACCCTACCACGCGTCCGTGCGGCCGCCTCTCTGGCCCCGCCCGGGCGTCCCGTCGTACGCGGTCGGCATAGACTGGTCGCTCGCCGGTTGGCTCAACCCTCATGGACCACTTCGCTGTTCGCCTCGCCGCCGCTCTTCTCGCTGTCGTCCTGGCGGCCGCGGCGTCGCCGGCGTCCGCTGCCCGAGCGTCGATCGCGGTCGACCTCTACGAGGACGGCGACTTCGTCTCGCAGGCGCGGGCCGACTGGTGCGTGCCGGCGTCGATCCAGACGATGGCCAATCTCATCGCGGCGGACGGCCGGGCGACCGAGCTGCCGTCGCAGCGCCAGCTCGACCGGCGGGCCCGGGCGCTCTCGACCGACCGACTCGTCGGCGCGGGCTCCGAGCCCGAGGGCTGGGCCGGCGTCCTGAACGAACTCGGGCTCGGTCCGTACGTCGTCGTCGCCGAGCCGACGCGGGAGGCCGCGATCGCGTCGGCCGCCCGGGCGATCCGGCTGACCGGCCGCCCGGTCGGCCTCCTCATCTGGCGCGGCGCCCATGCCTGGGTGATGTCGGGCTTCGAGGCGACCGCCGACCCGGCCCGGACCGGCGACTTCGCGGTCACCCACGTCCGCGTCGTGGACGCCTGGTATCCCCGGACGAGCTCGATCTGGGGCCGAGGACAGCGGCCCGGGACCCGGATCGCGGTCGCGGACCTCGCGGCCGACTACCTGCCCTGGCGGCGGCCGACCGTCCGCTACGCCGAGAAGGACGGCCGCTTCGTGCTGGTCCTGCCGGTGCTTCCGCCTGCTCCGCCCCGGGTCGTCCCGCCGCTCGCCGGACCCTACCTCGACGGCAGGTAGCGGAGCGGGTCCACGAAGGTCGACCCGACGCGGATCGCGAAGTGGAGGTGCGACCCGAGGCTGCAGCCCGTGTCGCCGACCGCCCCGATGATCGCGCCGCGCGCCAGGCGGGTCCCGACCGCGACGTCGATCCGCGACAGGTGGCGGTACCAGCTCGACAGCCCGCCGCCGCGGTCGATGTGGACCTGGAGCCCGCCGCACTCGTCCCACCGACCGGCGACGGTCACGGTGCCCGCCCGGGCGGCCCGAACCGAGTCGCCGGTGTCGCCGTCGATGTCGATGCCCTGGTGGACGCCGTACTGGGTGAGCGACTCACCGAACCGCTGCGTGATCGGCCCCAGGAGCGGCCACTGCCAGGCGACGTCGGACGGCGACGTGGCCGGCGTCGCGGTCGGCGCGGCCGTCGGTGGGGCCGTCGGCCCGGCGGTGGGCGGCGGCGTCGGCCTCGCGGTCGGCGGGGGCGTCGGCCGGGGCGCGACGACGAACGTGACCGACGCGGCCTCGGCGAGGACGCCGCCGGCCTGCGAGCGGGCACCCGCGGCGACCGCCAGTCGGACGGTCGCGCCGTAGGGCAGTCGCGCCGACGGCTGGAGGACGAGGACCGTGTCGCCTTCGGCCCAGCGATACCGGCCTGCGATCGCGGCCCCGTCGATCGTCGCGCTGAACGCGGATTCGGTCGATGCGTGATCCATCGCCTCGGTGAAGCGGACCGAGACGGCGGCCCACGGCGACACGCCGGTCCAGCCGTCGCGCGGCCGGAATCGGACGACGGCCGGCGGCTCCGGGGTCGGCGTCGGCGTCGCGGTGGGGGTCGGGGTCGGCGTCGGGGTCGGGGTCGGGGTCGCCGGCGGGAGCGTCGGCGTCGACGCGGGCGTGGGTTCGATCGTGCCCCCGGCCTGGCCGGGCGCGACCGACGACGGGCGCGACGGGCCGCTGGCTCCTGCGGGGTCGGCGACGAGGACCTGCGCCGCCGCCGATCCGACGAGGAGCAGTCCGACGACGAGGACCGGCAGGACGCGCGGCGCATCCGCGGCGCGAGCGAGACGTTCCGCGAGGGAGGGCGGGCGGACGGGTCGGGCGAACTGCAAGGGCGGTCTCCGCTCAGGGTTCGCGGCGAGCGCGGACGTAGAGCGTACCGACCCGGTCGAATCCGCGCCCGCCGGTACGCCAGTCCGCCACCAGCCGTTCCGCGAACCAGGGGCTCGACCCGCGCCTGAGACGGCCTTACCGCCTGCTCGCGCCCCGGTTCAGTTCAGGTTCTCGTCTGCGACGTCCAAGCTGGATCCGGCCCGGCGAGCCACTCGGTATCGAAGCGGGAGCCGCCGTGGATCGCGGTGAGGCGGAGCTCGCCGTCACCGGTGTTGGTGAAGCCATGGGCCTCGCCCGCAGGCGACACGACGACATGGCCGGCCTCGACGACGACCGACTGTTCGCCGATCTGGAAGGTCGCCTGGCCGGACTCGACCACGAAGACCTCGGCGTACGGGTGGCGATGGAGCTTCGGGCCGACCCCGGGGAGCGAGTGGACGAGGATGATCGAGAACGGCACGTCTCCGTGTTCGGCGCCGACGAATTCGTGCGCGTGCTGCGAGTGGTCGAGATCGTCGAACGGGATGATCGAACCGCTGCGTTCGGGCACGCTGACTCCTTGGATCGGGGTGGTTCGGCCGCCCAGTGGGCCGGGCCCGTATTGTGCGCGACGCGGTTCCACCGCTCCGGCACGAGCCCGCTCGGGCTCAACCTGATGGCGTCGCGTGGCCTTCGGGCGGGCCGAACAGCATCACCGACGTCGCCCCGACCGCGACGACCGCGGCGGCCGTGATCGCGATGACGAGAGGACCCGAGAGGACGTCCGCGAGTGGCCCGGCAGCGAGGATCGGCAGGAGGCTGGTCGCGCTCACGATCGACGCCAGGACGCCGAACACCCGACCGCGGACGCCGGCCGGCATGTGTTCGAAGAGCGCCGTCTGGGCGGAGACCGAGGTCGTCGCGTACGCCGCACCGGCCCCGAACGCAAGCACCGCGACCGCCGGGACGGCGCCCAGGCCGACCCGTTCGCCGGCGAGCCCGATGGCGGCGATGCCGAGGGCCAGGAGGCCGAAGGCCACGAGCCCGGCCTCGCCGGTCCGCCGGCGGGGCACGCCCCGGCCGAACCGTCGCAGGCCGAAGACGCCGGCGACGACGCCCAGCCCGAGCGGCAGGACGACGACGATCAGGTCCTCGGGATCGAGGCCGATCGAGTCGGCGAGGTTCGGCCCCAGCACGCCGACGACGCCGACGAGCGACGCCGCCGCCGCGAGGTGGACGAGGGGGCGGCCGACCTCGCGATCCCGGCGAATCACGTTGAGGCCTTCGCTCAGCTGGCGGAGCGGCACGCGAGTCGCCCGAACCGTGCGATCCTCCCGCGGCAGCGGCGGGGCCGACGGCAGCCCGAGCGCCGCCAGGGTGGCCGCGGCGTAGAGGACCGCGACGATCGCCAGGACGGCCGAGGGCCCTGCGAACGTGACCAGCAGCGGCCCGAGGAACGCGAACCCGGCCGCGAACGAGGCCTGGAGGGTCAGGTTGAAAATCCCCATCGCGGTCTCGAGCTGGGGCTTGGGCACGACCCGCGGAATCATCGCCGCCTCGGCCGGGGTGAGGACGACGGCCGTGAGGCTGACGCCCAGGTTGAGCAGCAGCAACAGGCCGACCTCGGCGCCCGCCGCTGCGAGCCCGATGGTCAGCAGCATCCGGACCGCGTTCGGGACGACGAGCGCCCAGCGAACGTCGAGCCGATCGACGACGACGCCGGCCACGGCCGACAGCAGGATCGGCGGGACGAGGAACGACATGACGAGGGCGCTGACCGCGGCGTTCGAGCGAGTCGTTGCGAACACGAGGATCGTCAACGCGTAGAGCGCCATGTTGCCGCCGACCTGGGTCGCCGCCTGGATGAACCACAGGCGGCCGAAGGCGGGATCGCGAAGGATCGACCGGGTCTGGTGCTCGCCCACGAGCGGAGTGTGGCCTCCGGCGTAGCCGAGCGCCAACGCGTCGCGCCCGGGCAGATTGCGGGCACCCTGCGACTCGGCGGGCACTGATTGCCCGGGACTCGTACAATCTTGTACGAGATGAGCACGAACCAGACCCGCCGCTCCCCCGCTGGCACGGTCCGCCCACGCCGGGCCGACGCCCGACGCAACATCGAGGCTATCCTCGACGCGGCCGCCGCGACGCTGAACCTCCGGCCGGATGCCAGCATCGGCGACATCGCCCGCGCGGCTGGCGTCGGCCGGATCACCCTGTACGGCCACTTCCCCTCGCGCGAGGCACTCCTCGAAGCGACGGCCGAGCGGGTCCTCGACCATGGGAACGCGGCGCTCGATGCGGCCGAGATCGACCGTGGTCCGGCCCGCGAGGCTCTCGCCCGATCGATTCGGTCGGCCTGGCCGGTCCTCGACCGGAGCCGAGCGCTCTACGCGGCCGTCCATACGACGGCGCCGGCGCGGTTGCGAGCCGCCCACGACCGATTTCTCGGCCGGATCGCGGCGCTCCTCGAGCGCGGCCGGGCGGAAGGCACGATCCGCTCCGATCTGCCGGTCGAGTGGCTCGTCGCGACCTGGTACGCCCTCATGCACGGCGCCGCCGAGGAGGTCGAGGCGGGGCGCCTCCCGGCTGATCGCGCCGCGGACGTCCTCGAAGCCACGCTCCTCGCGGCGTTCGAGGTCCCACGGAAGTAACCTGAACATTGCTGTTTGACATCTGCGTCGGATTGCCGCATGATCTCGAACATCGTTGTTCGAGAACATGGAGCCCGACATGCACCATACGAATCCGACCACCGCCTCCGCCGCCGCGGGCCTGGATGCCCGCCGCTGGTGGATCCTGGCGGTCCTGGCGATCACCCAGCTCATGCTGATCGTCGACGTCACGGTCACGAATGTGGCCCTACCCTCGATCGCCGCGGAGCTGGGCCTCGATCGCTCATCGCTCACCTGGGTCGCGACCGCCTACACCCTGCTCTTCGGGAGCCTGCTGCTCCTCGGCGGTCGGCTCGCCGACGCCTTCGGCCGGCGCCGCACGTTCCTCGTCGGCCTGACGACCTTCGTCGCCGCGTCGCTCGCCTCGGGGCTCGCCCCCGACGGCCTCACGCTCGTCGTCGCTCGCGCCGCCCAGGGCGTCGGCGCCGCGCTGATGTCGCCGGCGGCACTTTCGATCATCACGACGACCTTTGCCGGGGCGGAGCGCAACCGCGCCCTGGGCATCTGGGCCGCGGTCGGCGGCTCGGGTGCGGCGATCGGTGTCGTCCTCGGCGGCCTGCTCGTGTCCGGTCCCGGCTGGGAGTGGGTCTTCTTCATCAACGTTCCGATCGGGCTCGCGGTCCTCGTCGCGGTCGGCCGCACCGTCCGGGCCGACCCGCGTCGAGAGGGTCCGATCGCGATCGACGTGCCGGGCGCGATCCTCGCCACGACCGCGATCGCGCTGCTCCTCTACGGCCTGATCTCGGCCGGTGACGGCGGCTGGACGTCGGCGGCGACACTCGGCCCGATCGCCCTCGGACTCCTCGCCGGAGCAGCCTTCTGGTGGCTCCAGGCGCGTTCCGCCGAGCCGCTCGTCCGACCCGCCCTGCTAGGGCGGACGCTCATCGGCGGCCCGCTGGTCGTGATGATCGCCGCCGCGGGGATGCTCGCCTCAAGCTTCTTCCTCGTTTCGATCTACCTCCAGCGCATCGCCGGGCTCTCGGCCTTCGAGACGGGCCTCGCGTTCCTGCCCGGCGCCGCGGCGATCGTCCTGACGGCCCAGGCCGGAGCCCATGCGATGGGGCGGTTCGGCGCGCGCCCGGTCGCGGCGGCCGGGCTGCTCGTCGCGGCGGCGGGCGCGATCACCCTCACCGGCCTGCCGGCACAGCCCGACGTGGCCCTCGACGTGCTGCCCGGCATGATCCTGCTGTCGGCCGGCATCGGGCCCGCGTTCGTCGCGGCGACGACCGGGGCGTTCGCCCGGGTCGGTCACCACGACGCCGGCACGACGTCGGGGCTGGTGAACACCGGCCATGAGCTCGGGTTCTCCCTCGGCGTCGCCCTCGTGTCGGCGATCGCCGGGGCGAGCCTCGGCGGCGACCCGTCGCTGGTGGGCGGGTTCGGCTCGGCGTTCCTGGCGACCGCAGCGATCGGCGGGCTGGCCGCGGCCGGCTCGATGATCCTCCTTCCCGAAGGCAGGCCGGCGATCGAGGGACACGCGTTCGCCCACTGACCGGCGAGCATCGGTCTCAACCACGAGAGGCGGCGCCCGAACCCCGGGTGCCGCCTCGCTGCGCCCGTGTCAGGAACCGCGGAGGTACGCGAGGACCGCGAGCACGCGGGTCGCGCCATCTCCCGGCGGCGGGCCGGTCGGCACTGGACCGATCCGCGGTGCTGGTGCGAGGATTCGCTTATCGAGCCCGCCCCGGATTCCAGGGGCTCCCGAGTCCAGGCTTGCACGGAGGTGGTCGCATGACTACGAAGGCCCACGACCGGATCATCGTCGAGTCGGAGAAGGTCGGTCAGCGCGCCCGCGAAGGCGACATCCTCGAGGTGATCGAGGCCTCGTATGGGACTCGCTACCGGGTCGCGTGGGACGACGGCCACGAGAGCACGATCCGGCCCGCCGCGGGCAGCGCCACGATCGTCCCTCGCAAGAAGGCGGAGCCCGCGACGAAGCGCTGATCCGGCCTCAGCCGCGCGGTCGGCGGTTCCGTTCTTCCTTGGGGACGCGCGGCTCGAACCCTGGGCGCGGCGGATTGGGCCGCGTTCCGGGCGCCATGTCCGGCGGGCGTTCGGCCGGCGGGCGGCTGCGGGCGATCGCCACGGACTCGACGAAGGCCTTGGCCCGGTCGGGGGCGAGGCTGCCGAACCAGGCGGCCTCGATCTCCTTGATTCGCGCCGTCTCGGCGGCGCGACGCTCGTTTTCGTACTTCGAGCGCTTGGTCACCAGCAACTCCTCGGTGCGACCGTGGTGGAAATGAAACGACCGCCCGCGAGATGCGGGCGGCCGGTTGTCGCTGGCTACGCGCTCTGAACGTTCTTCGCGCGTGCGCCCTTCGGGCTCTGCTCGATCTCGAACTGGACGCGCTCGCCACCGGCGAGACGGTCGAAGTCGAGGGAACTGGTCAGGCCGTCGCGGTGGAAGAAGTATTCCTTCCCGTCCTCGGCGGCGATGAAGCCGAATCCGCGATCGGAGACGACCTTCTTGATGGTACCGGTGGTCACAATTGACCTCCATTGTCTTCTCGAACGAGTTGCGGCAGTCGCACGGTCAGTTCGAGAAGGGTCGACCACACGGAAGCATCGCCACAGCGGCAATGCGCACATTGTCGCACGTTTGTTCGATCTTGAACAGCCCGCCTATCGGGTCTCGCGCGAGAGGGCCCTGCGCAGGGCGTCCTCGAGCTCGGTCGACAGCGTCGACTGGAGCACCTCGCCGCGGAACCGGCGCAAGGCCGCGACCGCCGCGTCGGCATCGGCTTCCTTCACGACGAGGAAGAGCGCCGACCGGCCGGGACGGAGCGTCTTCTTGACCTCGTCGACGAAGTCGCCTTCGACGCCGGTCCCGAGCGACACCCCGATCGCCGCTCCGGCCGCCGCGCCGATCGCGATGCCGGCGATCGGGAAGAGGAAGCCGAGCAGTCCGCCGACAACCGCCCCGACCGCCGCGGCCGTCTCTGTCGTCCCGCTCACCTCGTTGCGGACGTGAACCTTTCCGTCCGGGTCGCGCTCGATCAGCGCCGTGTCCTCGAAGCGGATCCGGCCGGCGGACTCAAGGTCGCGCAGCGAGGCGAGCGCGGTCCGGGCGTCGTCGAAGTGGTCGAAGGCGATGACGATGAGCTGGTTCATGGGGCACCTCGCTGCGTGGATCGTGCGCGCCTCAGCCTACGCCGGACCGTGGTGAGGAGCGTCGTGGCGGCCCCTGCCATGCCGATCAGCGGTGCGGCCGATTGTTGCCTACCCTCCAGTCAATGACGCAGACCCGATTCGGCCGGCCCCCGACCGCCGAGGAGCTGGACGCCCGCCTCGACGATCAGCGCGGAATTGGCTGGCCCGAAAGCCGGACCTGGGTCGCCCGCCGACCCGCCGGCGACTGACGGCCGGCTCGGTGTCGGGAGCCCCGGTTCCGCGCGACCTCCAGCCGGCGACGCTCATCGCCCTCTTCGTCGCGGCGCTCGCGCTGCGGCCCCAGCTCCTCGCCATCGGGCCGCTGCTGCCGCTGATCCGATCGGATCTCGAGCTGCCGGCCGGCGTGGCCGGCCTCCTCACGACGATTCCGGTCCTGTGCATGGGTCTCTTCGCGCCCTTCGGGGCGCGCCTTGCCGCACGCGTCGGGGCGCGGACCGGGCTCGCGATCTGCCTCGGCCTCATCGGCGGCGGCGGCCTCCTGCGGGCAGCCGCTCCGGACATCGCCCTGCTCCTCCTCGCGACGTTCGGGATCGGTGTCGGGATCGGCCTGGCCGGTGCGATCCCGGCGATCGTCGTGGCCCAGCGGCTGCCTCACGCGCCGGTCCACGGGACGAGCGCGTACGCGGCAGGCATCGTCGCCGGCGCCGCCGGCGCCGCGGCAATCGCGGTTCCTCTCGCGATCGACGGCGACTGGCGCATCTCGCTCGCGATCATCTCGGCGGCCGTCCTCGCCTCGGTCGGCGTCTGGCTCGTGCTTCTCCGGGCCGACGCCTTCGCCCGGCGGCTCGAGGCGCGGGCGCCGCGCCTCCCCTGGCGCAGCGGCACCGGCTGGCTCCTCGTGGCGCTCTTCGGCGTCCAGTCGATCCTCTACTACGGCATCGTGTCGTGGATGCCGAACGTGCTCGTGGAGCGCGGCTGGTCGGCGGCGGACGCCGGTGCGCTCATCGCGATCTTCAAC
>DASTEU010000374.1:0-3523 GCA_035709325.1 Candidatus Limnocylindrales bacterium
CGGTATTCTTTCGGGCGATCCAACGACACACGCCCACGTCATCCCAAGTCAGGTGGTGCCCATGAAGGTCGGCGTCGCCAGGGAGACGGCGCCCGGCGAACGGCGCGTCGCCCTGGTACCCGAAGCGCTCGGCAGGCTCAGTGCGGCCGGGCTCGAGATTCTCGTCGAACAGGGCGCCGGCGCCGGCGCCCTCATCCCCGACCAGGCGTACGTCGAGGCGGGCGCCACGGTCGTCTCGACCGTCGAGCTCTACGGCCAGTCGGACGTCATCCTGCGGGTCCAGAAGCCGAGCGAATCCGAGATCAAGATCATGCGTCCCGGCCAGGCCGTCATCGGGTTTCTCAGCCCGCTCGTCGATCCCCAGACGGCCGCTGCGCTCGCGAAGCAGGGCGTCACCGCGATCAGCCTCGACGCCATCCCCCGGACACTCTCGCGGGCGCAGTCGATGGACGCCCTCAGCTCGCAGGCGAACGTCGGCGGCTACAAGGCGGTGCTCATCGCCGCGAACGCGTTCGGCCGCTACTTCCCGCTCCTGACGACGGCCGCGGGCACGGCCAAGCCGGCCAACGTGCTCATCCTCGGCATCGGCGTCGCCGGGCTCCAGGCGATCGGCACGGCCAAACGTCTCGGTGCGGTCGTGAAGGCCTACGACGTGCGGGCCGAGACGAAGGAGCAGGCCCAGAGCCTC
Source organism: Candidatus Limnocylindrales bacterium (assembly GCA_035709325.1). Taxonomy (GTDB): domain Bacteria; phylum Chloroflexota; class Limnocylindria; order Limnocylindrales; family CSP1-4; genus CF-46. Next base: position 689 of record DASTEU010000374.1, read on the forward strand.
GGCGCCCAGTTCCTTGTCCTCAAATCGGTCGCCGACGCGTCCGGCGAGGGCGGCTACGCCCGCCAGCTCACACCCGAGGAGCAGGCCGCCCAGCAGGCGGAGCTCAACGGCCACATCGCGACGATGGACATCGTCATCACGACCGCCCAGGTGCCCGGCCGGCGCCCGCCGGTGCTAGTCACCGCAGAGGCCGTCGCCGGGATGAGACCCGGCTCGGTCATCGTCGACATGGCCGCCAGCGCGCTCGGCGGGAACGTCGAGCTGAGCAAGGCCGGCGAGACGATCGTGACCGACAACGGCGTGACGATCATCGCGCCGGAGAACCTGCCGGCATCGATGCCGGTCGGCGCGTCCGCCTTCTACGCCCGCAACATCTCGGCGCTCCTCCTCGGGATGGTCAAGGACGGCGAGCTCGTCCTCGACTTCGAGGACGAGGTCACGAAGGCGACGGTCATCAGCCACGACGGCTCGGTGGTCGCCGAACCGGTCAAGAAGTTGCTCGAGCCGGCGCCGGCCGCGAGCGGAGGGACGCCCGCGTGACCGACCCGCTGCTGACCAACTTCATCATCTTCACGCTCGCCATCCTGTGCGGCTTCGCGGTGATCTCGAAGGTCCCGGCGACGCTCCACACGCCGCTGATGTCCGGCGCCAACTCGATCCACGGCATCGTCCTCGTCGGAGCCATGGTCATCGCCCTCCACGCGGCGGATCCCCTGAGCCAGGTGATCTCGCTCGTCGCGGTGGCGTTCGCGACGATGAACGTCGTGGGCGGGTACGTCGTTACCGACCGGATGCTCCAGATGTTCCGCAGGAAGCCCACGGCGCCGCGCCCCACCGACGGACCGGAGGCGTAGGCGATGGACACGATCGACGTCCTCGTCCGTCTCGCCTGGCTCGCCGGCGCGGCCACGTTCGTCATCGGCCTGATGCGGATGAATTCGCCGGCGACGGCCCGAAACGGCAACCTCCTGTCCGCGGTCGGCATGGCCCTCGCGGTCGGGGCGACCGGCGTCCTCCTGATCCGTGACGGCGCGAGCGGGATCGCCTGGCTGATCATCGCGGCGGGCGTGCTCGTCGGCGGCGGGCTCGGGCTCTACACGGCCCGGACCGTGGCGATGACCGCGATGCCCCAGCTCGTCTCGCTGTTCAACGCCGTCGGCGGCGGCGCGGCGGCGCTCATCGGCATCGACGAGTACATCCGTCTCGTGAACGCACCCGAGGCGGCACCGCTCACGACGACGATCTTCGTCGTCCTCGACATCCTCATCGGCAGCATCACGTTCAGCGGATCGCTGATCGCGTCGGGCAAGCTGATGGGCCTCCGCATCACCCCTTCGCGGCCGGTCCGGATCCCGGGCGGCCAGCTCGTCACGATCGGCCTCGCGGCGATCGTGGTCGCCGGCTCGATCTACCTGTTCCTGGGCAACGAGAGCCTGCCCGTGATGCTGCTGATCCTGGCGGCGTCGCTCGTCTTCGGGATCACGATGACGCTGCCGATCGGCGGCGCCGACATGCCGGTCGTCATCTCGCTCCTGAACTCGTTCACCGGCACGGCCGTGGCGATGGCAGGCTTCGTCCTCGACAACGTCGTCCTGATCATCGCGGGTGCGCTTGTCGGTGCCTCCGGCGCGATCCTGACCAAGCTCATGGCCGATGCGATGAACCGCTCGGTGATGAACCTCATGATCGGGGGGTTCGGCGGCGGCGAGGGAATGGTTGCCGAAGCCGGACCGGGCGGGACGGTCCGGTCGGTCGGGCCCGACGACGTCGCGATCCAGCTGGCGTATGCCCAGAACGTCATCGTCGTGCCCGGCTACGGGCTCGCGGTCGCCCAGGCCCAGCACGCGGTCCGGGAGCTGGCCGAGCTGCTCGAGGAGCGCGGCGTCGACGTCAAGTACGCGATCCACCCGGTCGCGGGCCGGATGCCGGGCCACATGAACGTCCTGCTCGCCGAGGCGAACATCCCCTATCCCCAGCTCAAGGAGATGGAGGAGATCAATCCGGAGTTCGAGCGGGCCGACGTGGCCCTCGTGATCGGCGCGAATGACGTGACGAACCCGGCTGCCCGCCGGCCCGGCTCACCGGTGTCGGGGATGCCGATCCTCGACGTCGACAAGGCCAGGTCGATCATCGTCATCAAGCGGTCGATGGGCCGCGGCTACGCCGGCATCGACAACGAGCTGTACACGAACCCGAAAACCGGGATGCTCTTCGCCGACGCGAAGGACGGCCTGGCCTCGCTCGTGGCGGCGGTGAAGGCCGTCTAGGGGCAGGGGCGGGCGCGGGCAGGGGCGGGCGCGGGCAGGGGCAGGCACCGCCGGGCGGTCACTGCCGGCGCTCACCGCCGGGCGCTCACTGTGCCGGGCGCTCGCCCACGCGAGCCCGACGCCTTTCCCCTTCCACCGAACAGATTGCCGCCTCGGACACGGTTCCCGTGGCGGCGATGCGGTGGAATGTCCGCTGTCACCGGACATTCCCGCGGATACGGCCGCCGCCGGGGCTTGTGCGGCGCCCCACCGGCGACATCACTCCTCCGACGAGTCGATGATGTTCGCTGTGGGCGGAAATCCGCCGCGCTTCGGGGCTGCAGGGTAGGAGAGCTCGCGGCTCCGGCGGGTCCACCCATCGACCTGGGCTGCCCATCGCCCCGGTCTGTTCGGTGTGGGAGGAAAGCCGTCAGGGCCGGCTTCGGCGCCACCCCGCCGCTCACTCGGTCGGCGCGCCCGCCTCGATGATGTCGACGTCGGAGACGGCCGAGATCAGGCTCACGACGGCCTGCTGCTCGGTGCCGGCCGGGAGGCGGAGGTCCAGCTCGAGCTCGTAACGGCCCTTGCC
>DASTEU010000375.1:0-11353 GCA_035709325.1 Candidatus Limnocylindrales bacterium
CCGTCTGCCCCGAAGACATCGACCGAGCCGACGGCCCCAGCCCACGCAGCCATCGCCCGGTCCCGCAGCCGCACGGAACGGCTAAGCAGCTCGCCGACCGCGACGGCGGTTGCCGTCGTCGAGGCGAACCCGGCGGCCATCGTGGCCATCGAGCAGCCTGCCGGCCAGCGGGCGTCGACAACCGATCCTTCGCTGCTCAGCACCTCGACCGAGCGCTCGATCGCGGCCGGGCACCAGGGCGCGTCCCAGACGAGCGTCGTGAGGATCCCGATCAGCACGCCCGACAGCAGCCCGCTGCGGGTGCAGTTCACGATCGCCGGCGCCTGCGGCGACGACCCCCGGAAGTCGAGGACGAGCCGGTCGCCCCTCTTCTCGAGCCGCAGGTCGACCGCCAGGTGGTCGACGTCGTCGTCGGCCCCATGGTCCACGAACGAAGTCTTTCGTACGACGCCGTCCGGGACCTCGGCGAGCCGGCTTCGGAAATGGGCGGTTGCGCGGTCGACCGTCTCCGCCAGCATCGCCTCGACAGTCGCGCGACCGTGCGAATGGATGAGCGCGCGGACTCGGTCGGCGATCGTGTTGACGGCGGCGAGCTTCGCTCGCAGGTCGAGTGCGTTGAGCTCAGGGGTTCGGGAACGGCCGAGGTAGTCGGCCTCGACCCGCGGGTCGATCCGGCCGGCTCGAACGATCCGGACGGGCGGCGTCACCGGTGCCTCGTCGAGGATCGACCGGGCACCGATCCCGACCTGGCCGGCCGTCGGTCCGCCGACGTCGACGACGTGGAGCGTGGCCCCCGCCCAGGCGACCAGGGCGTCGTCCGCATGGATCGGCGCCACGAGCGTGACACAGTTCTGGTGGGCTGAGCCCGAGTACGGATCGTTGCACAGGAAGACGTCGCCCGGGCTGAGCCCGGTCCCGTCACCGGAACCGGCGAGGATGCGCCGGACGATCAGGCCCTGGCCCATCGGCCCGGTGAGAAGGTACGGTCCGACGAAGACGACCTCACCGGCGGCGGTCATGATCGAGGTGTTCATGTCGAACGCCTCGGTCGCGAGGGGCGAGCCCGAGACGCGCTGCAGGGCAAGCGCGCCCTCGACGTTGATCGTCCACAGCCGGTGACGAAGGATCTCGAACGAGAACGGATCGAGCGACGTCACCGCGCTCCCTCCGGGCGGAGACGGAGGTGGACGTCGCCCGCCGGGCCGATCCCGACGGACTGGTCGGGATGGATGACCAGCGTTGTCGTCGGCCAGTCCACGACTGCCGGCCCTTGGATCTCGATGCCGCGGCGGAGCGAGTCGCCGCCATACACGGGGGTGTCGATCCAGGATTCGAAGTACACCCTGCGGCGGGCGGCGGGAGCAGTCGTCCCCGAGACGCTCACGGCCTCGGCCGTCCCGTCTCCCTGCTCGTGTCGGCGCGGCGAGCTCAGGTCCAGGCCGAATGTCGTCGCCTCGATCCCGGCGGCGGCGTAGCCGGTGCCGGCTCCATACGTCCGTGCGTAGCGCTCCTCGAAGGCCGTGACGAGCCCGCCCAGCGACGCCGCGCCGCGCTCGATGGACGGGACGGGCACGCGCAGCTGGTGCGTCTGACGACGATACCGAAGCTCGACCCAGCGTTCGACCGTCGGCTCGCCCGTCAGCCCCGTGGCACGGAAGTCGGCGACGGCCCGGTTCTCCAGTTCCTCGAAGATGGCGTGCACGATTGCCGGATCCGGCGGCGCGCTCATCCTCCGGGACCGCCGATAGGTCCGACGGTATTCGGCCACCGCCAGTCCGAGCGCCGAAAGCACCGATGCGGCCGGCGGCACGACCGCCTCGAGGACGCCGACGTCGGACGCAAAGCGGCCGACGTGAAGCGGTCCCGCGCCACCGAACACGACCAGCAGGAAGTCGCGCGGATCGTGGCCCCGCTCGACCGTCATGGTCCGCACCAGGTCGGCCATCTGGGCATCGGCAACGTCGACGATTCCGGCTGCAGCGGCGACGGGGTCGACCCCCAGCCGGTCCGCCAGACGGTCGATCGCCGACCGCGCCGCGTCGGCGTCGATCGGAATCCGGTTGGCCAGCACGGCACCCGGATCCAGGCGCCCGAGCACCACGTCGGCATCGGTGACGGTCGGCTCCGTGCCGCCCTGCCCGTAGCAGGCCGGACCTGGCTGGGCGCCGGCCGAGCGTGGACCGACGTGAAGCCCACCCTGCTCGTCGAGCCAGGCGATCGATCCTCCACCGGCGCCGATCGAACGAACGTCGACCGCCGGGACGGCCAGGTGGAGCTGCCCCACGATCGTCTGGCCGACCGTCTCTGGACGCCCATCGACGATCAGCCCGACGTCGAAGCTCGTCCCGCCCATGTCGGCGGTGATGACGCCCTGCCGGCCGAGTCGTGCGCCGACCCGTCCTCCGGCGACGGTCCCGCCGACCGGCCCGGAACGGAGTGTCTCGACGGGCCGCGATGCCGCGACGGCGGCCGGGCTCAGCCCGCCGGTCATGCCCATGAGCCACAGGTTGCCGGAGAAGCCCAACCGTCGGAGCTCGGCGCCGAGCCGCGTCACATAGCCGCCGAACGGACGGACCAGGAATGCGTCGACGACCGTGGCGGCCGACCGCTCGTACTCGCCGAGGACCGGCGCCACGTCGGACGAGACGACGATCGGCACGCCGGGGCACGTCTCCGCCGCGATCGCGGCGGCCCGTCGCTCGTGCGCCGGCGCCCGGAACGACCACAGGAACGTGATGGCGATCGCGTCGCAGCCGGCCGCGACGAGGTCCCGCGTGGCCTCGGCGACGCCCGCCTCGTCGAGCTCCACGACCTCGCGGCCGTCGGCGTCGATCCGCTCGTCGATCCCCCGGATTCGCCAGCGCGGGACGAGCGGCTCGGGCTTGCGGAGCTGGGACGCCCGGGTGAGCTCCTGCGGGCGGAGGCCGGCGACCTTCTGGTGGACGCGGCCGATGAGAAGGGCATCCTCGTGGCCCCGCGTCGTCAGCAGGCCGACGGTCCCGCCGTTCCGGGTCAGCACGGCGTTCAGACCAAGCGTCGTGCCGTGGGCGAGGTCACCGGCTCGGGCCAGGAGCTCCTCGAGCGACAGGCCGGCGTCGCGCGCGGCGTCGGCGAGCGCGTCGAGGAGGCCGGCGATCGGGTCGGGTCGTGTCGTTGGGGCCTTGCCGACGGCGAGCCCCCGCTCAGCGGCGACGACGCAGTCGACGAACGTGCCGCCCATGTCCAGGCCGATCGTCAGCGCCACGGCCGTGCCTGCCCAACCCGCCTGTCGGGAAGTCTGAAGGGACGTGGGTGCCATCGTCGCCGGGTGACCTCCTCGCGTTCGGCGTCGGAGCAATCGGCCATCGTCCGTCGCCCCGTAGACCGCCGTCGAGTAAATTGTCGTGGTTCCCTTCGCTGCGCGAGGTGTCCCCACGCACGCTGAGCTGCCCGTCACGTGACGCCCGGACCTGTGCCCCGGCCACCGGCCGACCTGGTTCTGCTCGCCGGCCTCGTGGCGACCCACGACAGGGACCTCGATTCGGGGCGGCGACCTGATCCGGTTCGAGACAGCTGGTGGGGGAGGATGGGGCCATCCCTTCGAGCGACCGGCGGAGCGAGTGGCGCAGGACGTCCGGTCCGGCTTCGTCAGCTCCGCTGGCACATACGAGGACTACGGCGTCGTGCTCGATCCCGAGACGCTCGCCGTCGACTGGCGCGCGACGAGGCGGCGGCGCCGGTCCCGACCTGCGAGCAAGCTCTTCCATCGCGGGATCTACTTCGACTGACGGGAGGACTGCGTGGCGATGGCCGGCACACTGGCACGGCTCGACATCCATGCCCACTATTTCCCGACCCGCTACCTCGAGCTGCTGTCCCGGTTCGGGAACAGGCAGGTCGGCTTCGTGGCCGGCCTCGGCGCCGGCGACGGCGGAGGCGAGCTGGAGGCGCGGCTCGGACTGATGGACGAAGCCGGCGTCGACGTCCAGGCCGTCTCCCTCTCCTCGCTGGCGCCCCATTTCGAGAACGCCGGCCGGGCAATCGAGGCAGCTCGCCTGGCCAACGACCTCTGTGCCGATCTGACCGGGCGCTGGCCCGATCGTTTCGTGGCCCTGGCTGCGCTGCCACTGCCCGACATCGATGCCAGCCTGGTCGAGCTCGACCGGGCGATGGCGATGGCCGGCACGGTCGGTGTCGCGGTTACCACGTCGGTCGTGGGGCGGTCCATCGCAGATGCGGCATTCGAGCCGCTCTTCGCCGAGCTCGACCGCCGGTCAGCGGTCCTGTTCGTCCACCCGGCCGGTCGTGGCGCCGAATCACCGGTCATCGAGTCGGCCGGACTCGCCTGGTCGATCGGCGCTCCGATCGAGGACACCGTCGCCGCCACCCACCTCATCGGACGCGGGGTCCCATCCCGCCATCGCCACCTGCGGATCGTCATCGCCCATCTCGGCGGCGCCCTGCCGATGCTCCTGCAGCGGCTCGACGACCAGCTGCCCCGAGCTTTCCCCGACCTCCCCGAGGCGCCGAGCGTCGCCGCTCGACGGATGTGGTATGACACCGTCGCCCACGGCCATCTCCCCGCCCTGGTCGCCGCCCGCGACACGTTCGGTGCCGACCGGCTGGTCCTCGGCACCGACTTTCCGTACGTCCGCGGGGCGCACTATCGGGCCTCGGTCGACGACATCGGCCGGGCCGGGCTCGAGGACGGCGAAGTGGCGGCGATCGTCGACCGGAACGGTGCCGACATGGTGGGCGGCGCAGAGCTCAGCGCGGCCCGCGACCGGCCACCGTCGCCGCGACGAGCCGGCTGAAGTCAATCTCCTCGCCGAAGACCGTGCCCGTCGTCGTCACATAGCGGAGGCGGTCGTCCATCGGTCGACCCCCCAGGCGATCGACGAACCACTCGGCGACGAGCTCGTCGCGGTGGGGACCGAGGGATGACGCAGCACCGCCGGCAATCCCGTTGCCGCTCTCCCTGGTAGAGAACAAGCTCGCGTGGGCCCCGGAACCGCTGCAGCAGCGACCAGGTGTGGTCGATCGGGCCGAGGTCGTCCTCCTCCCCGGCGACGACGAGGAACGGGCAGGGGACGGACTCCGCCACGTCTGTGCTCACGTTCGTCCTCGGTGGGGCGTGATCGGCTCAATGGGCAAGGTAGTATGCGCCCGTACACCGTGCAATCAGGAGCCGAACAGGAGAACACCAGCAATGAGCGAGCGCGTGTGGGATCGGTACCTCAGCGATCAGGACCGGGCACGCGCCGCGATCCAGCCGGCGGTCCGCAAGGGCGCCGGCACGCGGCCCGTCGTCGTCCTCGTCGACCTCTACCGGTGGGTCTTCGGCGACCGGCCGGAGCCGCTCCTGGAGGCGATCAAGTCCTGGCCCGGGAGCTGCGGCCTGGCCGGCTGGGACTCCCTACCCCACATCCAGCGGCTGCTCGTCGAGGCGCGCGGAATGGGAATCCCGGTCGTCCACCTGACGGGCCTCGAGGGGATGCCGGGCTGGCGCGACTTCAACCCGCGTGGCGGCGGGTCGTCCGATCCGGTCGCGGCCGAGAACCGTCGTCGTCGTTACGAGATCGTCGACGAGGTCGCACCGGTCGATGGCGAGGTTGTCCTCCGCAAGACCGCCCCCAGCGCGTTCTGGGGGACGCCGCTGGCGGGCCACCTGACCGCCCTGAACGCGGACACCGTGATCATCGCCGGCGAGTCGACGAGTGGTTGCGTGCGGGCGAGCGTCGTGGATGCGAAGAGCATGCGCTACAAGGTCATCGTCCCCGAGGAGTGCGTCTTCGATCGCGACGAGGCGTCCCACGCGATCAACCTCTTCGACATGGAAGAGAAGTACGCCGACGTCATCCCGCTCGACGAGACGATCGAGTACCTCCGGAGCGTCGCCGCTCCCCGCCCGGTCGCCGCCGGGACCTAGTCCTGGCCCCGCGGGCCGAGGGCCCGATGCAGGTACGCGAAGATCACCTTCGCGCGATTCTCGCGCCCGATACCGAGCTGACGGCCCAGTTCCTCGATCTCGCCCGGGTCGATCTCCCGGACCTCGCCGAGGACCGCTGCCGCGTGCTGCAGGCGGACGCTCCGCTCGAAGGCGACCGCGAGCCAGGTTGCCTCCTCGACGCTCCGTCCGGCGACGACGATGCCGTGATTGCGGAGCAGGACGACCGATCCGTCGGCCAGCGCCTCGGCGACGGCCCGGCCATGCTCGGGCGTGACGATCAGCAGGGCGCTGTCGAATCGGGCCGGTCCGGCCGCGAATGGCACGCTGTCCTGGCTCACGACCCGGAACGGGGTGGAGGTCGCCGCCAGGGCGGCCGCGTGGAACGGATGGGTGTGGACGACCGCCCGGACGTCCGGCCGGCGCCGGTAGATCTCGCTGTGGATCGGCAGCTCTGTGTGGAGTGGTCCGTCGCCGGCAAGCCGATTGCCCTCGAGGTCGACGAGGACCAGGTCGTCGGGCCGGACCTCGCGGAGGCCGAGATTCGCGGGCTTGACCCAGAACCGCTCGGTCCCGGCCATCTCGCGGCTGCTGGCGTGGCCGAACTGGAAGTGCTCGTGGCCCTCGGCAGCGAGGATTCGGCAGGCGGTTGCGAGCAACTCGCGGACGTCCTCGGCCATGACCTCATCGCTTCCGGGGCGACCGCTTCTCCCGATCGGGACGGTCCGCTACACTCGCCGCATCACGTCGGACCGACGGCATACACCAGTGTACTCAAGGCGAGAGGTGACGAGTTGAGGCGGACCCGGTACGAGAGCCTTCGGGACTGGATCGGTCTCGTCCAGCGGGAGCTGCCCGCCTCGGAGCTGCGGGTCGTGCCCGGCGCCTCGGCAGAGACGGATATCGGCGAGATCACTGAGATGCTCGACCACACTGCAGGCTCGCCGTGCGTGCTGTTCGATGACATCCCGGGCTTCGCGGAGGGCCGGGTCCTCGTGAACGCGAACGGTACGCTCGGCCGCCAGGCGATCACTCTGGGCCTGGACCCGGCGACCGTATCCCATGAGGCGCTTCTCCGGTTCTGGTCGGAAACGCTCCGCGACCTGAAGCCCATCCCGGTCCGGGCCGTTGACGACGCCCCAATCGTCGAGAACGTCCAGCGCGGTGACGAGGTGGACATCACCGGCTTCCCGGCCGTGACCTGGCACCCGAAGGCGGGCGGGCCGTACCTCGGCACGGCGAGCATCAACATCATGCGCGACCCCGATTCCGAGTGGGTCAACGCCGGGACGTACCGCAATCAGGTCTTCGACCGGAACCACCTCGGCGTCTACATCAGCCCCGGCACACACGGCCGGATGATCCGCGAGAAGTACTTCGAGCGCGGCGAGCGCGTCCCGATCGTCGTCGTCGTCGGCAGCGATCCGCTCCTGTTCATGGCCGCCTGCTCGGAGGCGCCACGCTACGGGATGAGCGAGTTCGAGTGGGCCGGCGCGGTCCGCGGCGCTCCGATCGAGACCTTCCCCGGCGAGGTCACCGGGCTGCCGATCCCGGCCCACGCCGAGATCGCGATCGAGGGCTTCATCGACCCCGTCGAGCGCCGCCCCGAGGGCCCCTACGGCGAGGCCTACGGCTACTACTCGGAGCGGGTTCTGCAGTGCCCATTCGTCACGATCGAGCGGGTCTACCACCGCAACGACCCGATCATCCTTGGGTGCCCCCAGGGCAAGCCGCCCCACGAGGACAACCGCTTCGGCGCCTACCTCCGCTCGACCGTGATCCGTGAGCAACTCGAGGCGGCAGGCATCCCGAGGGTGACTGGGGCGTGGGTCCCGCCAGAGGCCGGCAACCGTGGCTTCGCGGTCGTTGGGATCAACCAGGGCTATCCGGGCCACGCGACCCAGGCCGCGATGGCCGCCTCCCAGGTCGGTGGCGTCGCCTACCTCGGCCGCTACGTCGTTGTCGTCGACGACGATGTCGACATCTACGACATGAACGACGTCTGGTGGGCGATCCTCACCCGGGTCGACCCGGCCCGCGACATCCAGTTCGTCAAGCGCGGCTGGGCGGGTCCGCTCGACCAGGCGGCCCACCCGGATGCCCGCGGCCTGAACTCGCGGATGGTCATCGACGCTACCCGGCCATGGGAGTGGAAGGACCGCTTCGCCGAGCCGGTCGTCACCGGCGAGACATCGCGGGCGACCCGCGAGCGGTTCGGCTGGCTTCTCGACGGGGGCGCTCCGAAGGCCTGAGCGTGAGGCGCGATTGCCCGCCGCCCGTCAGGACGCGGCGGTCGCCAGCTCCCGCTGCATGTTCCGGGCGAACTCGGCCATGACCTGGTCGGCCTTCCGCCGCATCACCGCCTGGCCGAATTCGCCGAGCTTGCCGAGGATCGAGGCCTCGGTGTGGATGCTCAGCTCGGTCTCGGCGTCGCCCTTCGGGACGAGGGTCATCGTCGCCTTCGCGTTGACAGTCGAGGCGATCCGCTTTTCGGCGGCCGACACGTTCATCTGCGAGCGGAGGTTCTCGCGGTCACGCTCGACGACGACGACGCGGCCCTGGAGGGTCACTCCGATCGGGCCGACCTTGAGCTTGAGCGCCCCTTCGTAGGTGTCGTCGTCGATCGCCTGGAACGACTCGACGCCGGGGACGCAGCGGCTGACTGCCGGGATGTCCATCATGAATTCCCAGACGCGGTCGACGGGGGCGGCGATCGTCACCTGCTGATCAACAATCATCCGATTCCTTCCTCACTCCCTGGTCGGGCTGCGACCGGGCTAGTATGCGACGGTATCCATTGGAGGGTGGCGGCCGGAGGGGGCGCGTGAGGACGAACGACAGCGGCGAGCTGCCGGCCGGCACACGAAGCCGCCTGGGCGGCGGCTTCCTGACCCAGCTGACCGTCGCGGCGCTGATCCTCACCGGGCTCCACGCGGCCCGGCCGATGGTCACCTATCGCGCGCTCGACCTCGGCGCCGGCCCGTTCGAGATCGGCCTCGTCCAATCCGCGTTCTCGCTCCTGCCCGTCTTCACGGCCGTCGCCCTCGGGCGATGGATCGACCGGATCGGCGAGGGGCGCTTCCTCCTGACCGCGGTCTCGATGATGGGCGTCGCGAGCTTCCTCCTCGCCTTCGCCCCGTCGCTCCTCGCGATCGCGGTGGCCCAGATGATCTTCGGTCTCGGGCAGGTCATCAACGTCGTCGCCGGCCAGGCGATGATCGCCAACCGGACGCCTCGCCACGGGCGGGAGAGCGCCTACAGCTGGTACTCGACCGTCGTCTCGGTCGCCCAGCTCGCCGGCCCCGCCATCGCCGCCGTCCTCGTCGGGTCGGCGCTGAGCGCCGCCGTCGCCGGGGTCGGACCGTTCGCCGGCAACGAGGAAGCGGTTGTCTTCCTGTTCGCGGCCGGCTGCGGCGGCATTGCCGCGCTCCTCGCCACCCGGTTGCTGGACCGCGGCCCACGCGTCCGCACGGCTGATGCGGACGAACCGCACGTCGGTCTCCTTTCGGCGGCGTGGGTCGTCCTGCGCAGGCCGGGCATGGCCGCGGCAATGCTTGTCAGCCTGACGGTCATCTCCGCGATCGACATCCTGGTGGCCTACCTGCCGGCCTACGGCGAGGCGAACGGACTGCCGGTCGAGACGGTCGGGCTGCTGCTGTCGGTCCGGGCCGGCGCGTCGCTGACGTCGCGCCTCTTCATGCCGCAACTCATCAATCGGCTCGGGCGCAAGCCGCTCCTCGTCATGAGCAGCGGCCTGGCCGGCGCCGGGATCGTTTTTCTACCGTTCGTCTCGAGCGTGCCCCTGCTCGTCGGGCTCATGGTCGCGATCGGCCTCGGGCTCGGGCTCGGTCAGCCGATGACGATCGCCTGGGTCGCCAATCGCTCGTCGCGCCGGGAGCGGGGCCTCGCCCTCGGCGTGCGGGTCACCGGCAACCGCGCCGCGCTCCTCACGGTGCCCGCGGCGATGGGCGCGCTCGCGGGAGCCAGCGGGATCGCGGCGATCTGGGTCGCGCTGGCGGTCTTCCTGGGCGGCGGCGCGCTCGTCGCGATGCGAACCTCGTTCGACGACCCCGCCGGCGAGCCCGCGGATCAGGTCGTGGGCGCGTCCGAGCCCCCGGGATCCGCCTGACGGTTCCGGCGCGCGACGCTCGCCGCGATGTCGCGGTTGAGGTGGGCGCCGAGCGGCAACCCCGGGGGGCGGTCCTGGTTGCAGATGTCGAGGGCGATCCGGGCGTAGACCCGGGCGGCGTCGACGAGGTCGGCGACCTTGAAGGACTTCCGGGCGGCGTGGCTCTTCGAGCGTGGCGCGTACGAGATCGCGGGGATCCCCAGCTCGTTGAAGGCGTTCGTGTCGCGCCACATCGAGGTGACCGGGTCGGCGACGATCGTCGGCGGGTCGGGGAACGTCTGGGCGTGGCAGCGCCGGATCGCCTCGATCAGCGGCTCCGCGCCGCGGACCTCGAAGCCGGGGCGGTAGAGGGTCAGCTCGACCGTGCCCTCGACCCCCACCCGGGAGAGCAACGCCCGCAGCTCGTCCCGCGTGTCGAGGGGGTTCGCCCCGGGCAGGAGCCGGGTGTCGACGTACAGGGCCGCGACCTGGGGCGAGCTCGTGAGGTTGAAGGGATAGCCGGAGCGGATCGCGTTGACCGTCGCCTTCGGCACGATCCGGCCGAGCGGGCCCTCGTACGTGTTGCGGACCTCGTAGTCGTAGGCCCAGTCCTCGAACGCCGTGATCACCGCCGTCGCCTTGACGATCGCGTTCGGGGAGTCCACGAGGGTCGTCGGTCGCGGCAGGTACGGCGCGTAATAGCGGGGCGTGTCGGTCAGGATCGTGACCTTGAACTGGGCCTTGCCGGGCTCGACGCCGACGATCCCGAAACCCGTCCCCTCGGCCACGATGACGAAGTCCCCGATCACGCCGTGCGTCGCCATGAACCGGGCACCGAGGTCCTTCGAGAGGTATCCGGGGCCCTGGAACTCGTCGATCGGCTCGCGGCTGATCTCGCCGGCGACGGCGCTGACGACGAGGTCGCCACGGAGGGGCGCTCCGGCGTCCTGGATCGCCTTGGCGGCGACGAGAAAGGCCGCCATCGGGCCCTTGTCGTTGACGACCCCGTCGCCGAAGATCTCGTCTCCCTCGACCCAGGCCGAGTGATAGAGCGGATCCTTCGGGTCGCGCGCGGACCAGACGGCGTCCGGCCGAAGCGTCGTGTCCAGATGGGCGTTGAAGACGAGGTGGTAACCGCCGCCCGTGCCGTGGATCCACGCGGCGACGTTGAAGCGGTCCTCGACGAGCGCGTACCGGCGGGGCTCGAAGCCGTGTTCCGCCAGCCAGTCGAAGACGTACTGGCCGGCTGGGCCCTCGGAGCCGGTCGGGCTGTCGATGTTGCCCAGTGCCAGGGCGAGGTCGACGACCTCCTGGGGATC
>DASTEU010000376.1:0-3673 GCA_035709325.1 Candidatus Limnocylindrales bacterium
GCAGCGAGACCGGGTTCGACCTGCTCATCGCCGACGACGAGCTCTCGCCGGGACAGCAGAAGGCACTCGAGAGCCTCGTCAACGTCAAGGTCATCGACCGCAGCCGGTTGATCCTCGACATCTTCGCCCTCCACGCCCAGACCCACGAGGGCCGCCTCCAGGTCGAGCTCGCCCAGCTCGAGTACCAGCTGCCCCGCCTGACCCGCCTCTGGACCCACCTCTCGCGGACCGGCGGCGGGATCGGCACGCGGGGGCCCGGCGAGAGCCAGCTCGAGACCGACCGGCGGATCATCCGGACCCGGATCGCCAAGATGAAGGAGCGGGTCGACCAGGTCCGCCAGCAGCGGGCGACGGCCGCCCGCGGCCGCGACCGGCGGCTCATCCCGACCGTCGGCATCGTCGGCTACACGAACGCCGGCAAGTCGACGCTCCTCAACGCCCTCGTCGGCAGCGACGTGGCCCACGTCGAGGACAAGCTCTTCGCGACGCTCGACCCGACGTCGCGCCAGGTCCGCCTCGGCGACGGCCAGACCGCGATCGTGACCGACACCGTCGGGTTCATCCACAAGCTGCCCCACCAGCTCGTCGACGCGTTCCGAGCGACCCTCGAGGAGGTCAACCGGGCCGACGTCCTCGTCGAGGTCGTCGACGCCTCCGATTCGCATCTGCGCGAGCACCGGGCGACCGTCCAGACCGTCCTCGACGAGCTCGGGGCGGGCGACAAGCCGCGCCTCGTCACCTTCAACAAGGCCGATCTCGTCGAGGCCGCCGCCCGCGACGGCGACGCCCCGGCGCCGGCTCTCGCGGGGAGCGTCCTCGTCAGCGCCCTGACCGGCTACGGGCTCGATACGCTTCGGGCCGAGATCGCGGCGCTGCTGGCCTCGCTCTGGGTCGACGTCGACGTCCACGTTCCGTATGCCGCCGGCGAACTCCTCGCCCGGGTCCGCGAGCGGGGCACGGTCGATCTCGACTACGGCGAACGCGACGTGCGGGTCCACGGCCGGGCCGCCCCGTCGCTCGCGGGTGAACTCGAGGCCGTCGCGACTCGCTGGGCCGAGTCGATGCGGAACGGGACCGACGGCGGATGATCGGGGAGCCACGTCCGCTGCGGATCGCCGGCCGGGGCCGGCTCGAGGACGGCGGGCTCGTCGTCTGGACGGTCGCCGAGGGCGCCCGCGGCCGGCGCTGGCGCTTGACGGTCGTCGATGCCGGCATCGTCCGCCATGTCGGGCTCGTCGAGCTCGATTCCGACGGGCGCTTCGGGCGGCTCGAGCTCGCGTCGTCCGACGGCCTGCTCACCCTCCATCCCTCGGCCGACCGGGGCGAGCTCCACGGCAACGTCGTCGCGGCCGCCGGCGTCCGACCGCTCGCGTTCCCCGCCGACGAGCGGACCGATGTCGCGATCGCCTTCGACGCCTTCGGCACCTCGCTCCTCGGGGCGGGGGAGGGGACCTGCATCTGGATCCTGGGCGGCCTGACCGTCGAGGCCGGCACGCACCGCCCCCCGCGGCTCAGCCTCGACTACCGCGGCGTGCCGGTGCTCGAGGCCGCCGTCGAGTGGCCGCTCGAGGACGAGGACTGACACCGGCCGACCGCGGCGCGCGGCGTGATCGTGGGAACTCTGTGGACAACGTGCTCCGAATCGGCCGGCCAGATTCGAAATTCGTGGATAACCCGCTATCCAGCGGCGCCGTCGGCCGGGTACTGTAGGTCTTGCCCGAAGGGGCCACGGACCGAAAGTGACGACACGGGTGCTTGCATTCGTGTTGGAGGCTACGGACCCGAGGTTCCTTCGGGTGTTTCCTTGTCCCCGTCCGCGGTCAGCCGGCCGAGCTCGACGAGGAGCCGCGTGGCGTCGCACGGCCAGGGCCGGCCGCAGGCCCGGCAGAGGACGATGGCGTGCTCGACCGGGTCGGGGCGGTGGCGGCGTCGGGTCCGGGCCGTGGTCACGAAGCGCAGGCGGCGGGGCGGACGGGCGGCGGTCAGGGCGATGGCATCCATGGGCGCGATCATCGGACGGCCCGGTAAACGGCCGATCACCCGCCGATCACCCCGCGATCAATTCGCGGCGCGGATGGTCCCGGGCCGCGCCGCGATCGCCCCCGATCGGTTGCGCGTCGCGCGACAACCGTGGGAATGATGTGGACAACCGTCTCCCCGACCGGTCCCGAACTTCGAAAGTCGTGGATAACCCACTAGGCAGCGCGGCCGGGCGGGCCGTATCGTGGGTCTTGCCTGAAGGGGCTACGAACATCTAGTGATCTGGCCGGTACTTGTATTGGCTGGGACATCTAGTGATCGAAGTTCCTTCGGGCGTTTTGTTGCGCCCGGATCGCACAGGGAGGGCGTTGCGTGCCGTCCTGGCTGCCCGGTGCGGCGACCGTGGCCGGTCTCGGCGAGCCGCTCGAGCCCGCGACGATCGCCGCGGCCGTCGATCTCATTCATCCGGCGTTCCGCGCGTCGCCTGCGTTCGTCAGCGACGAGCTGAGCGCGCGCGCCGGTACGCAGATCGTCGTCAAGGTCGACTGCGTCAACCCGATCGGGGCGTTCAAGGGCCGCGGCACCTGGCTTGCCGTCCGCCGGCTCGCCGAGGAGCGGCGAG
Source organism: Candidatus Limnocylindrales bacterium (assembly GCA_035709325.1). GTDB lineage: Bacteria > Chloroflexota > Limnocylindria > Limnocylindrales > CSP1-4 > CF-46. The sequence continues at coordinate 2,603 of DASTEU010000376.1, forward strand.
TCGGTCCGAACCGGCCGCTCGTCGTCGCCTCGACCGGCAACTTCGGCCAGGGCGCGGCGTTCGCCGCGCGGGCGCTCGGGATCCCGGTCGTCGTCTACGCCGACACCGCCGCGAACCCGACGAAGCTCGTTCGGATCCGGGCGTTCGGGGGGACGGCCGTCCAGGAGGGGAGCGACTTCGACGAGGCGCGGGCGGCGGCCGAGCGGCACGCCCGTGAGCACGGAGCGGTCCTTCTCGTCGACGGCGCCGACAACTGGATCGCGGCCGGCGCCGCGTCGATCGCCCTCGAGCTGACCGAGGCCGCGGGGAGGGGAGCGCTCCCCGACCTCGCCACCGCGTTCGTGCCGGTCGGCAACGGGGCGCTGATCGTGGGGATCGGCGCCTGGTTGCGCTTCGCGGCGCCGGCATGCCGCGTCGTCGGCGTCCAGTCCGAGCGGGCGCCCTCGATGACGCTCTCGTGGCGGGCCGGGCGGCCGATCGAGACCGAGCGCGCCGACACCTTCGCCGGCGGCATCGCGACCCGCGTCCCGGTGCCCGAGGCGCTCGAGGCGATGCGCGACCGCGTCGACGACATGGTCCTCGTCGGCGACGACGAGCTGCGGACGGCCCAGCGCGAGCTGACCGAGCTCCTCGGGGTCACCGTCGAGGGCGCTGGCGCCGCCTCATGGGCGGCGATCCGTGCTGCGGCCCGAGCGGGGACCCTCGCGGGCCCCGCGCTCGTCCTCGTGACCGGCTCGAACGCCGAGCCGGCCTGATCAGCGGCCTGATCGCCGAACGGTCTACGGCTCGGCGACGAACCAGACGTCGTTGAGGCCCTGGCCGTTCGTCTGGCCGGCCGCGGTGTCGCCCTGGAAGTAGTAGAGCGGCATCCCGTTGTAGGCGACCTGGCTCGTCCCGTCGTCGCGGGTGATGATCGTGACCGTGCCGGTGACGCCGTCCTCGAGCCCGACGTCCTCGACCGCGTCGGCGAGGAGCGGCGGCCAGGCGGTCGCGCAGTCGCCGTTGCAGACGCTCGTGCCGGCGTCCTTCGTGTCGTTCGTGAAGATGTAGAGCGTCAGGTCGTCCTCGCCG
>DASTEU010000377.1:0-3080 GCA_035709325.1 Candidatus Limnocylindrales bacterium
TGGGCGGCCCAGGGAATCGCCTCGAGCCGCTCCGAGGCGATGGGCCGCCCGCACCGAACGCAGGTCCCGTACGACCCCGCCTCCAGGCGGGCGAGCGCTGCCTCGACCGCTGCGAGATGGTGCTCGTTCTTCTCCCGGAGGGCCAGATCGCGCTGCTGTTCGAAGACGTGGGTTGCCGCCGCGGCCTGCGACCCGTACGTCATCTGGCCGGGGGACTCGATCTCGACGTCGAGCTCCGCCCGTAGGCGGTCGCGCTCGGCGAGGAGCGCCCGGCGGGGATCGATCGACGGAGCCTGCTCGGTCATCGACGAATCGTACGCCGCCGCGGCGCGTCCGGCGGGGGGCCGCCGCGGAGGTCCGGACCGCGTCCGCCGGCGCCTCGTGAACGGCGCCCGCCGGCCGGCGCCCGCCGGCGCCCTGGCCGTCGCCGGAACAACCGCCAGTGAAGCCCTGGTTTAGCCGCAGCTAAGCGTCCTGGGGCATGCTGGGGGTCGCGGCTACGGGACCGGGCACTCCCTCGTCGGGGGTCGGCCGCGCAGTGGCCGGCCCCGGGAGCCGTGCCGGAGGATCGTTCATGGTCAGTCGAAGATTCGCCCGCCTCCGTGCGCTCGCCGTTCTCGCGGTCCTGGCCGCCGTCGCCCTCGCCACGGAGGCGGCCAAGCGCTGGCTCTGACCCTGGGGGTACGCCGGTTCGGCAGGCGGGCGGAGGCACGCACGTTTTCGGGCTGGTCGAGGATCGACGGGGTCGGGACGGCCGAGCGCAGCGTCGAAGCGGATTCGCCGGGTCGGTCGGTGCGCGACAGCGTTCGCCGGCGCGGCGTCGGCAAGCCCCGTGCGAGCACACCGGGCCCCGAACCGCCCTAGACTCCGCCGCGATGATCCCGTCCTGCTCGATCGGCGTGGCCGCGCTCGCCCGCGCCCGCGCGCCCGCAGCCGCAGTCGCCGTGACGCTCGCCGGGCTCATCGTTGCCTGTGAGGCCGGCCCGCCGCCCGCGACGCCGCCGATCACGCCGGGCTCGTCGAATGCGCCGCGCGAGGTCAACATCATCGCCAAGGACTGGGAGTTCCTGCCGCCGATCGTCGATCTCGTGCCGGGCGAGACGGTGCTCTTCCACGTGGTCAACGGCGGGCTCGAGATCCACGAGGCGGTGATCGGAGATCAGGCGGTCCAGGACGCGTGGGAAGCTGCCGAGGCCGCGACCGTCGGCCACCCGCCGGGCCCGACGCCGGTCGTCAGCGTCCCGCCGGAGCTGGCGGGTCTGCGGGTCGTCGTGCCGTCGGGCCAGCGCGTCGACGTCCCCTGGACGGTTCCCGGCGACGCCGCCGGGGATCCCGACGGCCGGCTCTTCATCGGCTGCCACATTCCGGGCCACTGGGACAGGGGCATGGTCGCCGCGGTCCGGCTGGTGCAGCCGCAGCCCGGTCCCTGATCGGCGGCCCGGTGGTACGCTTCGAGTCCGCGCCGGGGTCGGGTCCGGCTGGGACGAGGAGACGAAACGAATGACCTATGTGATCGCCGAGCCCTGCATCGACGTGCTCGACCTATCGTGCGTCTCGGTCTGCCCGGTCGATTGCATCCATTACGAGGAAGGGGTCGATCGCAAGCTCTTCATCGACCCGAACGAATGCATCGATTGCGGCGCATGCGAGCCCGAGTGCCCGGTGAACGCGATCTTTCCCGAGGAGTCGCTCCCGGCCGAGTGGGCCGAGTACACCCAGATGGACGCGGTCTGGTACACGGACAAGGCCGCCGCCCGCGAGGCGGTCGACGCGGCCAAACCCTCGGGGTGATGGCTTCGCGGAGCTCAGCCTCACGCCTCGGGGGGCGGGTGGCAGTTCGCGACTGAGGGTGCCGGTTCTCGTTCTTGGGCTTCTCTGATGCGAATCGCGTCTCTCCTGCCGTCGGCGACCGAGATCGTCTGCGCGCTCGGGCTCAGCGAGGAGCTCGTCGGGATCACGCACGAGTGCGACTGGCCGCCGGAGATTGCCGGGACGCCCGTCCTGACGCGGAGCACCCATGAGCTGGCGGGGGCGAGCAGCGGCCGGATCCACCGGCTCGTGGCCGACGCCATCCACGGCGGCTCGTCGCTCTACGAGCTTGACGAGGAGTCGCTCGAGGCAGCCCGGCCCGAGATCATCCTGACGCAGGAGCTGTGCCGCGTCTGCGCGGTCAGCTACCGCGAGGTCAACGAGGCGGTCCGGGCGATCGACGCCGGAATCACGGTCGTCTCGCTCGAGCCGAGCTCGCTCGAGGGCATCTTCAACACGATCTCGACGGTCGGGGCGATGACCGACGCCGAGGACGCCGCGGTCGAACTCGTCGAGAGCCTCCGGACGCGCCTCGGGGTCGTCGAGACGCGGGTGCAGGAGCGGCGCGAGGCCGGCCACGAGCCGCCGCGGATCGTCGCCATCGAGTGGCTCGACCCACCGTTCGCCGTCGGCCACTGGGTCCCCGAGCAGATCCGACGGGCAGGCGGCTGGGACCTGCTCGGCGTCGACGGCCAGCCGTCCAGACAGTCCGACTGGACCGAGGTTGAGGATGTCGATCCGGAGATGCTCATCCTCATGCCCTGCGGATTCCACCTCGCCGAGACCGTCGCCGAGTGGTCGCGGACGGCCCGCCCGCCCGGATGGGCCTCGCTGGAGGCCGTCCGACGGGGCAACGTCTTCGCCGTCGACGGCTCGGCCTACTTCTCGAGGCCCGGGCCGCGCGTCATCGACGGGATCGAGATGCTGGCCGAGATCTTCGATCCCGAGGGATTCGTCGAGACGTCGCCGCCCGGCGGCTGGACGCCGGTCGGATCGTGACCGGGGCGGCGACCGGGCCGCGGCCGAGCTTCGCCTGCCTGTGGTGCGGGCGGGCCTGGACCGTCCGAGCGGCCGACGACCTCGAGGGGTGGGCGCGCCTCTGCCCCGACTGCCTCGGCCGAGCCGGTGACAACGAGTTCCTCCGGTTCCGGCTGCGCTCGGCGCTCGAGGCGCGGGCGGCCGCACGGTCGGGCGGTCCGCCCGGATCGGCGGAGGCGGCGGCAGGCTCGGCCGAAGCCGCGCCCGGACAGCCGGTCGGGTCGGGCGACGGC
>DASTEU010000378.1:0-2367 GCA_035709325.1 Candidatus Limnocylindrales bacterium
GATCTCGCTCTTCAGGAGGCTGCGCAGCGCGACCGGAGTCTCGAGCAGCTCCTCGAGCAGGGCGATGCCGGCCGTGCCGGGGGCTCGTCGCGCGCCGCCGTCGCCGGCCCACATCGCGAACGCGGTGTCGACCGCCTCGCGCGTGCGCGCGGGATCGTCCGACGGCAGCTTCGCCCGATCGAACAGGAGATCGGCCTCGACGTCCGGCCCGAGGAGGCGGAGCTTGTTGCCGGCGCTCGCGAGGTCGACGTCGGGGAAGGCGACCGCGTGGCCGGCGATCGGGCGGAAGTCGGTCGGCCGATCGGGCAGGTCGTCGAGCTTGCGGAGGAGCGCGTGCATGCTGGTCCGCGCCTGCTCGAACGGGTTCGGGTTGAGCGGCTTCGACCCGGCGAACCAGCGGCCGTGCGCGTCGCGGGCGATCTCGCCGGCCTTGACCTCGACGACGAGAAAGCCCCGATCCGGGTGGGCGACGATCACGTCGGCCTCGCCGTCGCGCAGGCCACGGTTGTCGGCCGTTCGCTCGAGCCAGGCGACGTTGCCGAAGACCCGGTAGTCGTTCGGCAGCGCGGTCCGAAGTCGGTCGATGACGAGGCGCTCGGCCTCCTCGCCCTTGGTCACACGCGCTCCAGTCCCCCGCCCGGCCTCCCGCGGCCGCGCCTTATCTGCTGACCACGATACGAGGCCGGATCAACTCGCAGTGTCCCGGCGCGAGCGAGGCCGCGATCGGCCTCTCCCTGTCCGCTCGCCGTCCTCTCGTCGGTCGGCGGCGTGGCTGGCCAGGTGGACGATGCCGAGCGTGAGGCTTGCCCGCCCGATCGCCGATCGCCAGCGATCGTCGTTGGCGACGACCACGCCGGCGTCGCGGATCGTCGCGGTGGCGAGGATCAGGGCGTCGGGTGCACGGAGCGCGGTCACGGCCCGGATCCGCGCCGCTTCCCGGGCGATCTCATAGGTGACGGGTTCGATCGTCAGGTTCGGGAAGCTCCCCAGGAACGCCTCCACGGTTCCGACCGCCGACGCGGAGCCCGAGCGGAGCGGGCGGACGAGGGTTTCCGTGACCGACACCGCGGAGACGATCGCCGGATTCCTGCCGGCGGCGACGAACGAATCGAAGACGATCGCTGCCGCATTGCTCGTGCGTTCCGTGCCGTCGAGGTAGGCGATGATCCCCGAAGTATCGACCGCCACGATGGCACCCGGCGGGATCGCCGCCGTCAGCGCGTCGCGCGTCTCGCTGCCTACTCCCAACCGGCGCGCTCGCCCTCGAGATACTCGTCGGTCGGCGCGTACATGCCCGCCAGCGCGCCCGCATAACTCGATCGGACCCGCCGGAGGACGACGACGTCCGGATCGGCCTGCTGGTGCTCGACGACGAACGCGTCGCCTTCGCCGATGCCGGCCGCCTCGACAATGTCGTTTGGAAGCGTCAGCTGGTTCCGCGACCGAAGTCGGGCCGGAGCACGAACGAAACCTGTCATGTCGGACAGTCTAGCGGGGAATCACAAGAGATGTCCAAGAATCAGAATGTGCGCCATGTGCTCCGATCCCGTCCGAGCCAGAGATTGAAATGGACCTGAGACGCCACGTCCGGGGGGACTGAAGTACCATGCCGCCACCGTGGCATTTCGGCTCGTTCGGTCGGTCGCCGCCGCTTCGTCCGTCGCGCTCGTCCTGATCGCCGGGTCGGCATCGGCCGCCCTCGCTTCTGGCGAACCGATCGCGGCCGAGACCGATTCGGCGCTGGTCCAGGTCGTCGAGGAGCCGGTCGTCGAGCCGGTCGTCGAGCCCTCACTGCCGCCGGCCGAGGCGGACGAGCCGGGGGACCAGCCGACGGACGAGACGGAAGTGGAGCCGCCGCCCTCCGACACGACCTCGGGAGGCGGGCCGCCGTCCAAGCATTCGGCTCCCGCGGGCAGCCCGAACGGGCCCGTCCCGCCGCACGCCGCCGTCGCGCCCGCCCCGCCAGACGCCGGGACCGACGCAGAGCCGCTGACCGACGGCGAAGCGCCGGCCGAACCCCAGGCGCCTCCCGCCGACACCGAGATCGAGCCCGACGTCCTCGTCGATCCTGCGCCCGAGGGCGAGACCGGAAGCGGAACAGAGTCCGCGGTGGATTCGGGTTCGGAGCCCGCGCCTTCGCCCGACCTCTCGCCGTCCGGGACGGTGGACGAAGCGCCGACGGAGCCGCTGCCCGCGGAGCCGCCGGCCGTCGACTCCGCGCCGCTCCACGACCCCCTGGCGGAGCCGGTGGTCACCGCCGGCACCGCGCCGGCCGACGTCACTCCCCAGGCCGGCGCGGCGGTGATGCCACATACATCCTCGGCCTCCGCAGGGCCCGGCGCGGCGGATCCCGCGGCCGCCGCCGGG
>DASTEU010000379.1:0-2981 GCA_035709325.1 Candidatus Limnocylindrales bacterium
GGCGAGGCGTGGTTCGCCTGCGGGCCTCCGGAGCCCGCGGTCGACATGCCCTGAAACCGCAGCTTCGCGGCCGTGCACCCCATGAACGACGGCGTTGACAACTCTCCGCAGATCGGAATAGCATCAACGCCGGTTGATATAAACCGTCGTTGATGCGACGGTCCCAGCTGGGAGCGTCCTTCCCTGTCTCCTTCGCCCGCCCGCATCCGCAGCACCCTCGCGAACGCCGTCCTCCAGCCCGACGAGCTGCGCGAGCTGCGCCTCGTCCACAAGGCGCTCGCCGACGTCAACCGGCTCCGGATCATCCGGCGCCTCGCCGCCGGCCCGGCGACCGTCGCCGAGCTCGTCGCCGAGGTCGGTCTGTCCCAGCCGCTCGTGAGCTGGCACATCGGCCGGCTCCGTGGGGCGGGCCTCGTCGCAACGCGCCGGATCGGCCGGGAGACCGTCTGCAGCGTCCGGCCCGAGGCGTTCGACGCGTTCGCCGCCCGCCAGCGAGCCGTGCTCGGCCTCGCCGACGCACTCGACGAAGGCGCGAGGAGCGCCGCGTCGTGAGCGGATCGATCGTCAGCCCCGAGCTGCGCCAGCGCGTCCGCGGGATCGCCACGCCGATCGCGGTCGGCTTCGGCCGGCTCGGCCTGAGCCCGAATCATCTGACGCTCGTCGGCTTCGGCATCGCGGTCGTCGGCGCGACGGCCGCCTCGCAGGGGGCGTGGGTCGCCGCCGGAATCCTCCTGATCGTCGGTGGCGTCTTCGACCTGTTCGACGGCGTGCTTGCCCGGGCGACCGGGCAGGCGAGCCGGCTCGGGGCCTTCATGGACTCGGTCTTCGACCGGGCCGGCGAGGGTGTCGTGTACGTCGGGATCGGCGCGGCGTGCGTCGCCTCGGACTTCGGTCCGGGCGCCGTCCTGGCCGCGTCCGCGATGGCCGCCGCGTTCATGGTCAGTTACGTCCGGGCGAAGTCCGAGAGCCTCGGGTACACGCCCGGATCACGGATGGCCGCGATCGGTGTCGCGCCGCGGGAGGTGCGGATCGTCCTGCTGACGGTCGGCCTCCTGCTGACCGGCCTCGCCGGCGGGATCGCCTTCGTCGACGACGGGCGGCTCGTCGCCACGGACCTCTGGTTCCTCGGCCGGCCCGTCCTCGCCGCGGCCCTCGGTCTCATCACCGTCCTTGCGACCGTCACCGCCATCCAGCGAATCATCCACGTCATCCGCCAATCGACAGAGGAACCACGGTAACCAAGGAGTGGAGCACCAGGTGAGCACGACCAACGGCAAGAACGGCCACAAGGCCGGCAGGAAGATCCGCGTCGCGATCGTCGGCGTCGGCAACTGTGCGAGCAGCCTCGTCCAGGGCCGCTACTACTACGAGAACGCCAAGCCGACCGACTTCGTCCCCGGCCTCATGCACGTGGACCTCGGCGGCTACCACATCCGCGACATCGAGTTCGTGGCTGCCTTCGACATCGACAAGAACAAGGTCGGCAAGGACCTTTCCGAGGCGATCTACCAGAAGCCGAACAACACGTTCGTCTTCCAGCAGGTCCCCCGGCTCGACGTCCCGGTCGAGCGGGGGATGACCCACGACGGCCTCGGCAAGTACCTCAGCCAGATCATCGAGAAGGCGCCCGGCCCGACGGCCGACGTCGTCGGCATCCTGAAGGAGCGCCAGGTCGACGTCATGGTCAGCTACCTCCCGGTCGGGAGCGAAGAGGCCACGAAGTGGTACGTCGAGCAGGCCCTCAAGGCCGGCGTCGGCTTCATCAACGCGATCCCGGTCTTCATCGGCCGCGAGCCCTACTGGCAGCGCCGCTTCGCCGAGGAAGGCCTGCCGATCATCGGCGACGACATCAAGAGCCAGGTCGGCGCGACGATCAGCCACCGCGTCCTGACCCGCCTCTTCATGGACCGCGGCGTCCGCCTCGACAGGACGTACCAGCTGAACTTCGGCGGCAACACCGACTTCCTGAACATGCTCGAGCGGGAGCGCCTCGAGAGCAAGAAGATCAGCAAGACGAACGCCGTCACGTCGATGCTCGACTACGAAATGGCGCCCGACGACGTCCACGTCGGCCCGTCCGACCACGTGCCGTGGCTCGCCGACCGCAAGTGGTGCTACATCCGGATGGAGGGCACGACGTTCGGCGACGTGCCCCTCAACGCCGAGCTCAAGCTGGAGGTCTGGGACAGCCCCAACAGCGCCGGCGTCATCACCGACGCGATCCGCTGCCTGAAGCTCGGTCTCGATCGAGGCCTCAAGGGCACGCTTGTCGCGCCGTCGAGCTACTTCATGAAAAGCCCGCCGGTGCAGGTCCACGATGACATCGCCCACAATCGGGTCGAGGCGTTCATCCGGGGCGAGGACAATGAGACGCTCGTCGGCACGGAGAACCTCACGAAGCAGCAACTCCGCAAGCTGGCCTCCACGCCCGTCGCTGCGAAGACCGCGGCGAAGACGGTCGCGAAGGCCGGAGCCAGGGCGGCTGCCGCGAAGTGACGACTGCCGGACGCGGCCGCGACGCGCCGCACCGGCGCGTCGGGCGGGGACAGCGGATCCTCGAGAAGCTCGCGGTCGCCGGCTACGCGACCACGAGCTGGATCGTTGCTCGAGTACCGGCGTCGCTGTCGCGCTGGGTGATCGGGACCGCCTCGCAGGCAGGTTACGTCTTCTGGCCCACGAAGCGGCGCTGGTCGAACGCGAACTTCGGTCACGTCGCCGGGCTGCCGCCGGACCATCCCCGCGTCCGACGGCTCGCCCTCGCGGCCTACCGCGAGTACGCCCGCTACCTCGTCGAGGTCATGCACCTCGAGTCGCTGACGCCCGAGGGCGCCGAGGCCCGGGTCACCCAGGCCGATCTCGACCAGATCGAGGAGGCCTGGCGATCGTCGCCGGGCGGCCTGATCTTCGCCCTCGGCCACGTCGGCAACAACGAGGCGGTCGCGGCCGCGGTCGCCGGCCGCGGCTGGCCGATCAGCGTCGTC
>DASTEU010000380.1:0-7925 GCA_035709325.1 Candidatus Limnocylindrales bacterium
GCCGCTCGCGGGCTGAGTCTTACCCGGCGGCGAGTCCCCCGTCAGGCGTCCGTGGCGGCCGTCCAGCCAGTGCCGCTCGACGCGGCCGCGAACGCTTCGGCCGGTGGTTCGCCGCGTTCGAGCCGGGCCGCGTACTCGCCGACGACCCGGGCGAATGTGCCGTCCGGATCGTCGACCTGGGCTTCGAGGACCGTCGCCTCCGGCCCGAGGGCTGTCGGCGGTGCCTCCCCCGCGCCGATGATCACGACGAGCGCCGCGCCGGCCCAGCGGGCGGCCGCGGCGGCAGCCTCGAGGGCGTCGGGGGCGAGGGGCTCGGCGATCACGATCACGCGGTACTCCGGGATGTAGCGGAGGGCCAGCCCGATGTCGGCCGCATCGAGCGTCGGCTGCCCGTGTGGGGGGGCGCCGACGACGCCACCGACGCCGTCCCGGCCCGCGGCCGCCTCTCCCGGCTCGTCGAACGGGGCCGACTCCGGCTCGGCCGGCGGCACCTCAATACCCGTGGGACGGCCCGGATCGCGAAGGACCGCGACGTGACCGATCCCGTATGCCGCGAGGTCGAGCAGCACCGCGTCCCCGGCCGGATCCTCGCCCACCTTGCCGACGATCTCGACCCGCGCCCCGACAGCGGCGGCGGCTCGGGCGACCGCAACCGCGAACCCACCCGCGCGCGGCCCCGCTTCCGTTACAACGTGAAGCGGGCTTCCAATAACGATCATGCCGCCAAGCGTAACTGCGGGCGACGGATTCAGGCGCCTCCGAAGAGGAGCGTCAGATCCCGCTGCCGAGTGCGTCCGGTGCCGTGGCCTGTTTCAACTGGCGGGAGGCCGGGGCCTTGTGCGCCTGCCCCCAGATCAAGTGGAACGGATCGATCGCGACGAACACCGCGACAACCGCCCCAAGAGCGAGGCCGGGGAATGAAGGCGCGCCTGACATCAGAACGACGAAGTTCCATGCGGTCGCTATGGTGAAAAACCAGAGGATGGGTGCGGCGATTCGCTTGACCATGCCACGCAAGGTAGCCCGATGTCACGGGCGGGACCATATCCCGCAGGTACCGAGTTCCGCCGCCGGTCGTCATGCTGGCGGTCGGCCGTCACTCGACCAGGCCGACGCCCTTCACGTGGAACAGCACATCTTCGTCGTAGTCGATGGTGAAGGCGGAGCCCGACCCATTGACCACGAAGTCGTAGCAGAGGACCTGCGCCGACAAGACGTCAGTGTCCGATCCGTTGAACCGGAACGACGCTGTCGGCGCATAAATCGTTCCGGTGATGCTCAGAGCCGCGTCCTCGCCGTTGAGGTCGAGGTCGAACCCGCCCCCGACTGCGTCCTCCCGGTCGACGAAGATCACCATTCCCTTGTAGTCGCCGGTCTGCATCGGCAGCAGGGCGAGCGTCGGGATGCTGCCGCCCCCTCCGTTGATGGTGATGTCGCCGTAGCAGCCGGCAGCCGCGCATCCGCCGGAAGGCGCGGGCGCGTGGGTGTTGAAGATCAGAACGCCGCCACTCGGGGCCATCCCGGTGTTGTCGCCGGCGGCCTTGCTGACGATCGCGCCGTCACTCTGGATGTGGATGCCGCTTCCGCCGATGAAGTAGATCCCGGGATCAAGGTAGAGGATCGCCTTGCTCGTCGAGATGCCGCCCGGGTAGTTGCCGGGGAACAGTCGGTAGGACTTCCCTGCCACGGCGCCGGACGAGAACGCGCAGGTCGCCGGCGCCGCATCGGTCGCAGGCGTGAGGCTTCCGGGACAGCCGTCAGGAATCGGGCCCGGGACGAGATCGAGCGGCTGGACCGCAGCTGGTGTGCCGGGCTGGGCCGGCTCCGGCAAATTCCGAAGCGGGTCACCGTAGACGAGGACGCCGGCGGGCGCCGTGGTGCAGTCGTTCGTCGCCCCGCCCTGTTCGGTGATCAGGCCGACGACATCACACTGTGGGGCGTCGATCACCCCGTTGCCGGAAAGCTGGAGGGCGCCCGGACTGGTTGCGCAGTCGGAGTCGATATGGATCGTCCCGTTGGTCTCGACGATCGTGCCGGGCGAACCGGTGATCTTGTTGGCGCCGCAGTCGTGTGGATTGAGGGCCAGAAGCGAGTACGGAAGGGCGATGTCGCTGCTGTTGGTTGCGACACCCATGGCCGCCGTCTGCTGCTGCGTCACCCCGACGACTCCCATGAAGAACGACGGCCGGGTGTTCCCGATCGTGACCTCGATGTGGTCCGGGAAGCCGGCTTTGGTGGAAGGCGACACCGGTGGGATATCGACTCGTACGGTCCTCCCGTCAACTCCGTCCGTGTACCCGTGGTCGGCAGCCACATCGCATGCGGCCTCGACGGCGGCAAGCCCGGCGTGGGGGCTCGCACACCCACCATGGAAGCTGTACGGGGCGCCCTTGACGTACCGGGCTCCGGCAAGCGCGGCAGCGTCCGAGGCATTCTGCTCGGCTCGACGGTCGAGAAGATTCTGACCAACGTCAAAGACGAGGGCGGCAATCAGGCAAATGGCCACAAGCCCACCCGCGAATAGGACCAGGATTTGTCCGCGGTCCGATCGTTCCCTTCTAATTGTTGATGACAAGGGTCGACGCTCCCTCCACAGTTATGGCCGGGATCGGCACGATCGGGATCACTGAGTGGAAGTCATACGTCACCTCGACAGTGACCTTCGTGCCACGATTGTTGTTATCTGGATCCCAGGTCGGCACGATCGTGAGAACGGTCGCGTCCTCGAGCCCAATCACGCCGATGGCGTAGTTGCGAACGACGTCGATCACGGCAGCGCCCGACGGGTCGTGGGGCGGGCCAGTTTTCGGGATTCCGTCTGCGCCATGGACGATCGCGTAGCGCGCTCCTTCACGAGCTGCGTTGTTGAGAATCTGGACGTAGTAGACGTAACGTCCAAAGTCGATGATCGCGAACAAGAGCAGGAAGAAGATCGGAGCCACGATGACGAATTCGGCGAGCGCCTGGCCGCGCGAGCGAGCATGGGAGACGCTGCCGCTGAGAGGTCGTATTCGAGTCATGGCGGGGTGAGGTCCGAGATACGAAAGTAGCTGTCGCGGCTGATCGCAATGGCGCCGGGGAGAGGAGGGATCGCCAGGAGCAGATGGAACTGGTAGTTCATCTCGATATGCACCGAGCAGGGCGGCTCGGTCAAAGGGTCGGAACAGTCGACGCCGTTGGTGAACCCACCGGATGACGCACAGTCCGTAGCCGCGCCATTACGTTCGAGTGTGCAGACGAATGTGGGGTTCGTGCAGCTCGTGTGGTTGACTGGATCCGTCGTTTCGTAGTCCTGCAGGTGACTGCCCGCCGCGGCCGTGCAGGCACGGCGCTCCATTTCGGCCAACGTCGTTGAGATGTTGACTGGCGTCCAGTTCTCCGCTTCGAATGCGCCGAAGTCTGCCGCCTCGCGCGCTGCAGACTCAACGGCCATGGCGCTCGTGTACAGGCGACCGAGGTCGGCGATGGCTACGAGGAGCAGCAGGACGACAGGTAGGATCACCGCGAATTCGGCGACCGACTGTCCGGATTGTCGGCGGGAGGTCCGCGGCGGCTTGGAGCGGCGGCCGAACATGGACATGCGTGACTCGCGGGTGACGAACTATTCCCTCTCCCCAGCGGGGCGAGGAACTATATGCACACCGACCTTGCACGGGACCTTTCGCCCAGGACTTTCGTCCTATCCGGAGCGTGTTGCCGGTGCGTCAGGTCACCGCGGTGCAGGCCGGATCGCCCGAACCGGCGTGAGACGCCTCAGTCGTCGTCCGAGCCGGAGCCAGACGAGCCCGAGCCAGAGCCTGAATGAGAGGTCGAGCCGTCATCATTCCCATCGGGCGTCTCCGCCGGTTTCAGCGTCTCGCCCGGCTTGAGGGTCTCGCCCGGCCGGAGCGTCTCGGCCGGTTTCAGCGTCTCCAGCGAGTCGTCGGTCTCGTCGGGGGAAGGGGTCTCGGTCGGCGATGCGGTCGGGCCGGCCGACGGGCTCGCGGAGGGACTCGGCGAAAGGGTCGGCGAGGGGCTCGGGCTCGGCGAAGGCGCGACCGACGGCTGGGGGGTCACGCTCGGATGCGGCGACTCGCCGCGGTCGAGGAGTGCGGCCGCGCCGACGAGCGCCCCGCCACCGAGCCCGACGATGCCGACCGCCGTCACGAAGACGAGCGCGAGCGCCTGGGCCCGGACGGCCATCGGCCGGCCGCCGCCGAACGCCACGCGCCAGGCGTCGCCGATCGCCGCGGCGGCCGTCGCGAGACGCCCCTGGCGCAGTGCCGAGCCGAACACGACCGCGGGCTGGGGCACGGGCTCCGCTTGGACTGCGGCCATGACCCGGTCCGTGAATCCCTCGGTCGGTCGCAGTCCGCCCATCTCGCCGAGCTCCTCGAGTTCGCGTGCCATCGCATCCGCGAGCCGCTCTTCGTCGTGGGGATGGATGGGTCCGCGGCTGCCGGTCACTGGCCCGCTCCTTCGAGGCTGGCCCGCAGTCGGAGAAGCCCGCGGCGGAGGTGCGTCTTCACGGTGCCCAGCGGGCGCCCGGTCTGATCGGCGATCTCGCTGAGCGAGAGATCGCCGAAGAAGCGGAGGGCCACGACTTCGCGGTACGGCTCGTCGAGGCCGGCCAGGGCCGTGCGAACGCTCGCCGCCCGCTCTGCCCGGAGCGAGAGCGACTGCGGATCGGGGCCGCCGGCGACGTCCGATGCGCCCGGGTCCGATGGGTCGAGCCAGCCGACGGTTCGGCGCCGCTGCGAGCGCCGCACGGCGATCCGGATCGCGATCCGCCGGAGCCACGCTCCGAAGGGTCCGTCCTGGCGCCAGCCGGCGAGCGCGCGATAGGCGGTCACGAAGGCCTCCTGAGCGGCATCCTCGGCCTCGTGCAGGTCACCGAGAACGCGATGGCAGGCGCGGATGACGGCAGCTCCCTCGCGATCGACAAGAACCCGAAAGGCCTCGCGGTCGCCGGCGATGACGCGGGCCACGACGGCGCGGTCCTCGGCGAGATCCGGCGGCGGGCCGTGACGGTCGAGCGGGTACGTGGGAGTTCCTCGTGCGTCGGATATGACCATGAGCGACGGGCCCATCGCCTGCCGCTCATGGTCCACCGTTCGTTCCCAGTTCGCTCGGCGTGCCGCGCTCCTCGTGTCAGTCGTCCGAGCCGTGGCCGGAATCGTCGTCCCCGGAGTCGTCCGACCCGTGGCCGGAGTCGTCGGAGCCCGGGCCGCTGTTGTCGTCGTCCGAGTCGTCGTCCCCGGAGTCGTCCGACCCGTGGCCGGAGTCGTCGGAGCCCGGGCCGCTATTGTCGTCGTCCGAGTCGCCGTCGCGGTCGCCGCCGTGGTCGTCGGTGGCCTCGGGGCTGCCGATCGGGGAAGGATGATCGTCGTCGCCGTCGACGCGGTCGCCAGCGTGGTCGTCGGTGGCCTCGGGGCTGCCGGTCGGGTCGGGGCTGCCGGTCGGGTCGGCCGTGGGCTCCGACGTCGGCTCGGTGGGTTCCGCCGTGGCCGACGCCTCGGACGAAGGGCTGGCCGTCGCCGTTGCGTCGGCGCCCGGCGTCGCGGCCGGTCCGGACAGGGCGCCGCCAGCCAACGCGGCTCCGGCGATGAGGAAGACGACGACCGCCGCGGCGGCGAGGCTTCGTCCGAGAAGAGCGTAGGTCTGCACGGGGCTGTCTCCGAGGCTGCTGACGGGCCTTCGCGACCCGCTTCTACCTCCCTGAGACACGCGGGCGTCGGAAGGTTTCAGTCGCGGATCGCCAGCTCCCGTTCGGGGCGCAACCCGCGCAGTACCGGAAACGCGATGGCAACCGCAATGAGGATCGCGAGGGTCGCCGACCCGCCGCCGGCCAGCGCAAGCGGCGCTCCGAAGGTCTCCGCCACGGCGCCCGCAAGCAGGTTCCCGAACGGGATCACCCCGAGCGAGGTCAGGATGTAGAGCGACAGGACGCGGCCCCGTAGCCGTGGTGCCACCAGGACCTGGATCAGCGTGTTCGTCGTCGCGTAGTAGGCGACCTGGCTCGCGCCGAGCGCGGCGAGGGCGAGACACGAGAGCGGCAGCCAGGTCGAGAGCCCGAACACGACGAGCCCGATCGAGGCCGATCCGAGCCCGGCCAGCATGAACCGGCCGCTGCCGCCTCTCGGCCGGAGGAACGCCACGAAGAGTGCGCCCGACAGCGCCCCGACGCCGAGCGACGCGTTCAGGATCCCGAGACCGGGCGCGCCCACGTCGAGTACGTCCCGGGCGAAGACCGGCATGAGGACGAGGTAGTTGAGGATGAAGAGCGCGGGGATGGCCGCGAGCAGGACCAGCAGGGCGATCGTCCGCTCGGTCCGGATGTAGCGGATGCTTTCGGTCAGGTTCGCCCACATCGTTGCTTCGACACGGGCCGCGCTCGAGGCGCGCCTGATCGGCAGCGACGCGATGACGATCGCCACGATCACGAGGGCGATCGCGTTGGCCCAGAACGCGGCCGCGATGCTGCCCGCGGCGATGATGATCCCGGCGATCGTCGGGCCCAGGACACGGGAGAGGTTGAACTGGGCCGAGTTAAGAGCCACCGCGTTGCCGATCGCGCTTCGGTCGACGATCGTCGAGACGACCGCCTGGAACGCCGGCGACGCGAGGGCTCCCGCCGCTCCGGACAGGGCCGCGAGCACGAGCACATGCCAGAACTGGACGATCCCGAGCCCGGTCAGGATCGCGAGCGACGCCGCGGACGCGGCCACGGCGAGCTGGGTCGTCGCGAGCAGCCGCCGGAGGTCCACCCGATCGGCCAGGACGCCGGCGAAGATCGAGAGGACCAGGATCGGGGCGGTCGCGGCCGCGCTCGTCGCCCCCAGCGCGAACCGCGAATCGGTCAGGCCGAGAACGAGCCAGCCCTGGGCGGTCGACTGCATCCAGGCGCCGATGCTGCCCACGAACGCCGCGAGGATGAAGCGGCGATAGACCGGCGAGGCCAAGGCCGGCAATCGCCGGTTGAGTCCCGATCCGGCAGGATCGATCGCCGCGGCGACCGCCGGTAGGGCCGGCGGATCGGTCGGCTGGTCTCGTGGCTGCCCGGCGGCCGAGGTGCCGTCGGGCCCGGCGTCCGGTGCCGGATCAGCGTTCGTCGGTCACTCCTCCGCGAGGGTCCGTCGGCCGCTCGTCGCCCTCGACGGCCGGCTCGTCGGCGCCCTCCGTGGGTCCCTCCGGCCCGGCGTCGATCGGACCCGCCTGGGCCGTCGGCGGCGTCTCGCTCGCGGCCTCGGTCGGGCCGCTCTCCCGCTCGATCGTGACCGGTCCGAAGCCCGCCGCCTCGAGCGCCTCCCCGAAGGCGTCGGCGTCGCCGACGAGGACGATTGCGGCCCGCTCGGGCTCGATGCGCTTCCGCGCGACCGCGTGGACGTCCTCGACCGCGACCGCCTCGATCGCCGGCCGGTAGCGGGCGAGCTCGTCGTCGGGCAGGTCGTGGATGAAGATGCCCGACAGCGCACCGACGATCGGCCCGGGCGTCTCGAATCGAAGGGGAAAGACCCCGACGAGGTAGTCCCGCGCGGCGCGCAACTCGGACTCGCCGACCGGCGCCTCGCGGATCCGCTCAAGCTCGGCCACGAAGTCGGCGACGGCCGGGACCGTGACCTCCGTGTTGACCGCCGCGCGCGCCCCGAACGGCCCGGCCGCCCGGCGCAGGTCGAAGCTCGCGCCGGCGCCATACGTGTAGCCCTTCTCCTCGCGCAGTTTCATGTTCAGGCGGGAGTTGAAGAGCCCGCCGAGGATCGCCCCCATGACCGAGAGCGCGTGGAAGTCGTCGATCCGGCGCGGCGCGCCGGTATGGCCGATCCGGATCTCGGTCTGGACCGCCCCGGGCCGGTGCAGGACGCGGACGAAGCGCTCGCGAACCGCGCCGGCGTCGACGATCCGGCCCGACGTGCCGGCCCCGACGGCCGGACCCCAGTCGCCGAGCA